>JAGBAV010000111.1 GCA_017938795.1 Clostridia bacterium | reverse complement strand
GGCAGCAGCCGGCGGCTCTTGTATACAATTGCGGGAATCAGGGACGCTGACCCATGCCACCCTCGAGGGTGAGGGTCTCGCCGGACATGTACTTGAAGTCCGGGGAAGCCAGCTGCACGCAGACGCGGCCGATCTCCAGCTCGGAGTTGCCGTAGTGGCCCATCGGCGGCATGTGGACGTTGGCCTTGAAGGCCTCCGGGTACGCCATCTGGAACTGCTCAAGCTGCGCAGTCCACGCCAGCGGGCAGACGACGTTGCAGTTGATGCCGTCCGGGCCCCACTCGGTCGCGGCGACGCGGGTCAGGCCGCGGATGCCTTCCTTCGCGGCAGCGTAGGAGCACTGGCCCTTGTTGCCGAAGAGGCCCGCGCCGGAAGCGAAGTTGATGACGGAGCCCTTGGTCTCCTTCAGGTACGGATAGCACGCCTTCATGTAGTAGAAGGTGGAATACAGGCCGGAGTACATCGCCAGATCGAAGTTGGCGGTGGTGTGGGTCGCCAGCGGCACGCCGGAGGCGGAGGCCTGCGCGTTGTTGATCAGCACGTCGATGCGGCCGAAGGTCGCGATCGCCTGATCGATGACGTTCTGCACGGTCGCCTCGTTGTCCGCGCCGGCATTGACGTCAGCCGGGACAGCCAGAACCTTGATGCCGTAGAGGCGCTCGAGCTCCTCCTTCGCGTCCTCAAGCTTCTTCACATTGCGGCCGGTGATGACGAGATTCGCGCCTTCCTTCGCGTAGGCAATCGCGATGCCGTAGCCGATGGAGCCGGCAGAGCCGTCAGCGAGCGGGGTGGGGCGGCCAGCGCCGGTGATGATCGCAGTCTTTCCAGTCAGGAATCCCATAATCGAACACTCCTTGTCAAAAATTGCACAAATTCACATGTGCGGCAATGTGATCACTATAACACAGGATACACAGAAAATCAATCAGATTCGCCCGATTTGTCGCATTTTTATCCGAGTCCAATCACGTCAAGATCATCCGGCACATACAGATCCCCCGCATAATACTGCCTCGCCTCCGCGCTGTAGAGCGCCTTGCGCTGCGCGTAATGCCTGTCCTCCGTATGCCAGAGGACGAGGTGCTCCGCACCCAGCTGCGCCGCCAGCCGCGCGGCGTCGGCGACCGTGGAATGATGCTTCTCATAGGGCTTGAAGACATCGGCATGGGCCTGCATGCAGAATGCCTCGCACAGCAGCCACTGCGCGCCCTGAGCATACGCGCTGCAGGCGGGGTTATACGGCTCGTCGCCAAGGCAGGTCAGCCGCGCGCCGCTACAAAGCCGCGTGGTGAAGCCATACTGCAGCAGCTTCGTGGAGCCGATATCAAAGAACGTCACATCGTACCCGCAGAGCCTCGCCTGCATGCCGTCCTCCACATCGCAAAAGAACACGCGGGAGCCGATGTGCTTCGTCATCTTCTTCTGCAGCATCAGGTCCGCCATCATCAGCAGCCCTTGTCGGACGCTGCTGTGGCAGTAGATACGCAGTTCGCCCTCATACTTCCCGCTGTTCATCATCGTCATGATCTTGCGCATCACCCAGATCGCGCCGCCCAGATGATCCGGATGCGCATGCGTGATGAAGAAATCATGAACGCGCGCAAAGCTGAGCCCTGCGTCCTCCATCTGGCGCAGGATGCCGTTGCCGCCGCCTGCGTCCACCAGCAGCAGCCCCTCGCCATGCTCAATCGCAAAGCAGGTATTATAGCAGCGGGTCGCCAGCGCATAGCCGGTGCCGAGCACATGCAGTCTCTCCATATTCAGTCCCCCATACTCATTCCGCACAGAAAAAGGAGCGGAGCCATGCCCCGCCCCTCAGGCGTATGATCAGCTTCGATTACTGCACGTCGCGCAGGACGATTTCCTCGCCCTTCGCGCCGGTGATGCGCAGGTCGGTCAGATGCAGGCCGCGCACATGCTCGGCGGTCAGGCCGGCGCAGGTCACGGCCTCGGCCACGGCGTTCATCACCGGGACGGTCGGCTCAGCCTCCGTCAGCAGGATCTGGGTGTTGACGATGCTGATATCCTCCAGCGGCGCCTCCGGCAGGCCGAAGAGGCAGGCCGCGGCGCTCTTGGCGCCGGTGACGACGATATCCGCCATGCGGATGCGGCGCACATGCGGCGTCGCCTCGGTCACGGGCTGCGCGGTCTGGTCGGAGACGATCGCATCCTTGCCGCCCTTGCCGCAGAAGTACATGAGGTTGACCACCAGCGGGCAGAGCACGTCGTTCATGACGATGCCGGTCACGGAAACGTCCTCCACGCTGCCGCCGCGGCCGCGGCGGGTCTTGATGCGGATACCGCGGTCGGTGCCGTCAAACACGCAGCCGCTGATCGCCACGCGGCGGATGCTTCCGCTCATCTCGCTGCCCAGCACGACGCCGCCATGGCCGTGCACCATCGTGCAGCCGGTGACGGTGATATTCTCGCAGGGTACCTGATGGACGGCATCCTCGGTGCCAGCCTTGATCGCAATGCAGTCGTCGCCCACGTCGATGTGGCAGTCGCTGATGCGGACGTTGCGGCAGCTCTCCGGGTTGATGCCGTCGGTATTCGGGGAGTCGGACGGGTTGATGACCGTCAGGCCGTGCACGGTCACGTTCTCGCAGCGCAGCGGGTGGATCGTCCATGCCGGGCTGTTCATCACGCGGAAGCCCTCCATGCGCACGCGCTTGCAGTCCTCAAAGCAGACAAAGCACGGGCGGGCGATGGTCATGCGCTTGGCGCGGAACTCTGTCCACCACTTCTTGCCCTGGCCCTCGAGCGTGCCAAAGCCGGTCAGCGCGATGTTCTCCTCGTCCTTCGCGTAGATCAGCGGGCGGTAACTGTCCTGCTCATAGCCCTCCCAGCGGGTGTTGATCACGGGATAGGCGTCAAAGTCGTCGGTGAAGCGCAGAAGGGAGCCTGCCTCAAGGTGCAGCTCGACATTGCTGCGCAGCACAATGCCGGCGGTCAGGTATTCGCCGGCCGGCACGACGACGCGGCCGCCGCCCTGCACATACGCGGCGTCGATCGCCCTCTGGATCGCATCAGTACACAGCGCGCCGCGGACGGCGCCAAAGTCCATAATATTCATCATGTATATCCTCCTCCGGCGCTCAGCCGATCTCCTCGCCGCGCTCGATGGCGCTGATCTGGTCAATGCGGCGCTGATGGCGGCCGCCCTCAAACTCCGTCGTCAGGAAGGTCTCCGCAATCATCCGGCCCAGATCGCCGCCGACCACGCGCGCGCCCATGGCAAGCATGTTCGCGTCGTTATGCTTGCGGGTCATGCGGGCGGAGTAGCAGTCCGAGCAGATCGCGCAGCGGATGCCCTCGATCTTGTTGGCGGCAATGCCGATGCCAATGCCCGTGCCGCAGCAGAGGATACCGCGCTCACATTCGCCGGAGAGCACAGCCTGCGCCGTGCGCACGGCGAAGACGGCATAATCGCAGCTGTCGGTGGTGTAGGTGCCGCAGTCCTTGTACGGCATATTCATGCTGTCCAGCAGCTCCATGATCTCCCGCTTCAGCGGCAGACCGGCATGATCAGATCCCAGTGCAATCATCGCAGATTCTCCTTGCATCATGTCGTGTTTTCCGTCAGTTATATCATGACCGGCACCGCGCCGGCGGGTTCCCCGTTAATGGCCTGCAGGCGGCAGGCTCGTCAGTCGATAAAGTCCTCCGGTCGCAGCGGCGTACGGCCCTCGCCGCCCGTCTCCTCCTGCGCCTCATGCTCCGCTGTATGGTCAACAAAGACAATCTTGGACAGATTCTCCCGGCTGACCACGGTGTTGGTTCCCATGCAGGCGCGGCAGCGGTAGAGGCACTCCGGGCAGACGCAGCCCAGATCAAGGCTCTCCGACTGAATCATATACACGCCGCAGGACGGGCATCCGCATCGCATATCCATTCCTCCATAAACGGTGTCTTACAGCTCTTCATCCTCGGGGTAGATGATCTTCGCCGGGCAGCGGGCAAGGATCTCCCTCTCCTCCGGATCGGCGGACAGGGTGCGGAATTCATACCCGCGCTCCCTGTAGTAAGCGACCAGATCCGGCAGAATCTGCCGCGTGCGGGCCTTCTGCTCGTGCATCAGCACGATGATCACATCCTCGTCCGCGCCGGTCTTGATCGCGCTCTCGTAGATATCCTGCGCGGTCACGCCGGGGTGGGTGTCGCCGCTCAGGCTGTTCCAGTCGAAGCAGGTCAGTCCCTTCTCCTGCACGGCGCGCTTGATCCGCTTGCGGTAGCTGGTGCTGCCGCCGGGGAAGCGATAGATATCCGTCGTGAATTCCTCGCCGACGCAGGAACGGATCTCCGCCATGAACCGGTCGATATCCCGGCCGACAAAGCCGTTGTCCTCCTTGATCAGCGTAGGCGAATGCGAATGTGAATGGCAGCCGATCTTGTGCCCGGCGTCATAAACGAGCTTCGCATTCTCGGGGAAGGCGCGCGCCGCAAGCCCGACGAAGAAGAACGTCGCCTTGACGTCGAGCTCCTCCAGCAGGGCGACCAGCTCCGGCGTATCCGCCTTGGGCCCGTCGTCGAAGGTCAGGTACACCACCTTGCGCGCAGTCTCACCGGGATCGGCCGCCTCCGCGATACAGAGCGCCGCGCCTGCCGTCAGGCAGAGCAGCAGCAGCAGCGCCGTCAGTCTCTTGAACATGGTATCTCCTTTATCCCGCAGCCGCTCACAGCAGCTTCCTGTGGGTGAATTCGCGCCTGCCCTGCGCGAAGTCCGCGACGATATCGCCGCTGCCGCACAGGATGTACTTATAGGAGCACAGACCCTCCAGCCCCATCGGGCCGCGGGCATGGATCTTGCCGGTGGAAATGCCCACCTCCGCGCCGAAGCCGTAGCGGAAGCCGTCGGCAAAGCGTGTGGAGCAGTTGCGGTATACGCCGGCGGAGTCAACCAGCGCGAAGAATACCTTCGCCGCCTCGTCGTCCGCGGTGATGATGCAGTCCGTATGGTGGGAGCCGTAGCGGTTGATGTGCGCGATGGCCTCCTGCAGCGAATCGACCACGCGGATGGAGATCACGTCGTCCAGATACTCCGCCGCCCAGTCCGCCTCCGTCGCCGCCTCGCAGGCGATCACCTGCGCCGCGCGCTCATCGCCGATCAGGCGCACGCCGGCCTTTGCCAGCGCATCCGCGACAACGGGCAGCGCGCGATGGAGCTCCTCGCTGTGCACGAGCAGCGTCTCCGCCGCGTTGCAGGCGGCGGGGTACTGCGTCTTCGCATCCACGGCGATACGCGCGGCCATCTCCGCGTCGCAGCCCTTGTCCAGATACAGATGGCATACGCCGTCGCTGTGCCCCAGCACGGGGATGCGGCTGTTGTCCATGATATAGCGCACAAAGGCATTGGAGCCGCGCGGTATGATCAGGTCGATCGCGCCGTCCATCTTGAGCATCACGCCAACGTCCTCGCGGGTGGTCAGCAGGCCCGCCCAGCCCTTGGGCATACCGGCAGCCTCGCTCGCCTCGCGCAGAACATCATAGAGCACGGCATTGGAGCGCATGGCCTCGCGCCCGCCCTTGAGGAGCACGGCGTTGCCGCTCTTGAGGCACAGGCCCGCGATCTGCACCAGCGCATCCGGGCGGGACTCGAAGATCACGCCGACCACGCCGATCGGGCAGGAAACGCGGGAGAGGATCATCCCGTCCGCCAGCTCCGTGCGCAGCTGCTCATGGCCGATGGGATCCTCCATCGCCGCGAGATCGCGCAGCCCGCGGCAGACGTCGCGCAGCTTCCCCTCGTCAAACTTGAGCCGCTTGAGAACGGGCGCGGCGATGCCCTCGGCCTTCGCCGTCGCAAGGTCCTCGGCATTGGCGGCGAAGATCTCCTCGCGCCTGGCCTCCAGCGCGGCGGCAATCGCCTCCAGCGCAGCGGCGCGCGATGCGGCGGAGGACGCCGCCAGCGCGAAGCTCGCCTGCTTCGCGTCAAGCGCAAGCGCCTTCGCGCTCAGTTCACGATCACTCATAGATCTCCTTATGCAGCAGGGCCTTCATGGCCTGCGCGTCCGCGGTCAGCGGCTCGGTCGTGAGGGTATGCTCCGGCGCGGGCAGGGCAACCTCGCGCCTGTCGCTGCCGGCCTGCACGGCGGAGACCATCGTCACCGCCGCCATCGCGTTCAGGTTGGTGTCCATCGAGTCAAGCAGCTTGCCGCCAAGGCCCACCATGCCCATGATGTCGCCGCTGTGCAGCGCCTGATAGAGCATCTGCATCAGCGCGTCATAGCCGCGGCTGCGGGCCGGGTCGTCGGTATCCAGCTCCAGCCGGACATAGTCAAGCACCATGTCGCCGGTGAGCTCGTTGACGCCCTCCCATGTGCCCATCGCGGCAGCCTCATACGCGTCATACTGCATATTCAGCACGCCGACAGCGTCCACCAGCGCCGGCAGCCTCGCCATATCCAGCGCGATATAGGTGCTGACGTTCAGCCCGAGGAGCTGGTTGATCGTCCTCGCGGCGAGGAAGCCCTTGCTCTTCTTGTTGCCGAGGCTGTAGACCTCGCCCAGCGCCACGTCGCCGACCTCCGGGACATTGACGATCAGGTCGCAGTCGATGCGCGTCATCACGGAGCGGCCGGTGCGGCTGTTGATGGAGGCGAGCATCATGGTATGCGTCACGCCCTCATCCTGCATGAGGAACAGGACGTTGCTCACGCTCTTATCCAGCTCCGTATTGACGGCAAGATCGCGCTTGCCCACGGCGATATCCGCAGCGAGCGCGCAGCCGCAGGCAAAGGTCAGCGCCAGCACGAGGGCCAGCAGAGCCATATACTTCTTCATCATGGTATTCTCCTTCTGTGGGACGGCCGCTCACTTCTTGCGGAAGATGAACAGCTTGGAAAAGACGTAGTTGGCGATGATCACAAGGATGTTGATAACCAGCTTCATCACCAGATCATTCAGGCCGAGGATATCGACCGTCAGGAACATGAGCGCCAGCTCCATGCCAAAGGACACAAGGCGCATGGCCACAAAGCTGCCGAACTCGCGCAGCAGCTCCATGCGCGTCGCGCTCTTGGTATGGAAGACAAAGACCTTATTGACCACATAGCCAAAGAGCACGGCGAGCACCCACGCGATGCAGGTGCCGACGGTAGTGAGCATCGCCTCCGGGATCAGCCAGCCAAACGGCCTTGTGACAATATAGTATACGACATAATTGACGAGCGTCGTCGCCACGCCGGCGAACAGGTAGCTCACCAGCTCGGTGTTATTCCACAGGCGCTCGCAGAAGCCGCCAAGCCCCGGCGACACCTTGCCGATCAGAGCGATCACGGCGCGGGCCAGCGCGTCGATCAGCCCCCATACGGATTTCAGAATGGTATTCATGAAGTCTGCCTCTTTCAGATTGTCGGATAGACATAAGTTATTTGAGACAGAGGCGCATAAAAGCCTCCCATCCCAGTATGACCATATTATAGCATCAAGCGCGTTTCAGGTCAATTCCATGACGCTCATGCCCGAAAAAACGCTTCCCCACTTTACGTTTTGGGCGAAATACCGTATAATACAGGATTGATGAAAAAAGTAAAGGGAGGGTCTTCCAATGGAAAATCCGATCATCTCCTGGCTGTTTGAAACCGACGCCGTGCGCGTCTGCCCCGAAGGCCAGCCGTTCTGGTATACCTCCGGCAAGCTCGGCCCGTTCTACATCAATACCCAGTTCCTCTTCGGCAGCGAGGCTGCGGCCAACGCGCTGCTCAAGGTCATCGAGGACGCCTGCGCCGGCGACAAGCTCACCTTCTATGACAAGGTCTATGCCGAGATCGACCGTCAGCTCGCCTCCTGCTCCATCTATGCGCAGCTGATCGACCTGCTCGCCGACGCGGCGAAGCAGATGGACGTGGACTTCGTCTCCGGCGGCGAGCGCCGCGACTTCTTCTTCTCCATGCCGGTCGCGCGTAAGCTGGGCATGGGCCACCTGACGATCTTCAAGGATCTGTCCACCGTCTACACCGACAAGGACGGCGTGAGCATGGCGTCCGCCGAGGCGGGCCTCGCCGGCAAGCGCTCCGTTCATATCGCCGATCTGATCACCGTCGCCTCCTCCTATGTGCGCGCGTGGATCCCGGCCGTCGAGTCCCTCGGCGCGAAGATCGCCTACTCCCTCGCCGTGGTCGACCGCGATCAGGGCGGCGCGAAGATCCTCGCCGACGCCGGCTGCCCGCTGACCACGCTGGTCGTGATCAAGCCGGAGCTCTTTGAGACCGCGAAAGCCATGGGCCGCATCACCGCTGAGCAGGTTGAGCTGGTCAACGCCTTCATCGCGGATCCGGACAAGTTCCTCACGGACTTCCTGACCGCGAACCCGGACTTCCTCGCCAATGAGATCGCCAAGGGCGGCAAGAGCGCCCAGCGCGCCGAGCTGTGCATCGCCAGCGGCTTCGCCCCGGAATGCGCCCTGCCGAAGAAGTAATCCATGATCGAACTCAGACACATCGGAAAGAGCGCAGATGATCTGCGCTTTTTCATCTATGAGGACGGTGCGCATGCCGGCGGGATCACCGTTCACAGCGTGGCTTTCCCCTCTTTCTCCTACGGCGTCGCCGTATCGGAGACGAGGCGCCGCCGGGGCGTGGCACGCGCCGCGCTGACCCTCCTCTTTGAGGCGATGCGGCGCCGCGGCTTCACGCGCGTGGTCGTGCAGGTCGCCCCGCGCAACGAGGCCTCCCTCGCGCTGCACAGGTCGCTGGGGTTTGCCGAGGTTTCACGCCATGCGCAGGCCATCACGCTCGAGCGCATGCTCTGACCCTGATACAGATAACGGGACGGATACTCTCCGTCCCGTTTTTATCTCTGTCAGGCCTTTTCCTTCCAGCTGCTGTACAGCCGGGCGATCACCCTCTCGATGGCCTCGTGCCCCAACTCAACGTCCTCCACCCCGGGGACGGCGGCAATCGCGCTGAAGATCTCCTGCACGCCGGTGACACCCGCATCATAGCGGTAGATGTGCCGCCCCTCCTCGCTGCCGGCATACTGCGCGCCGGGCAGCACAGGCGCCCCGCCCCGCACGCGAAGCTTCACGATCCTGTTGTCGCCCGCCATCCGGATCAGCTGGTCATAGTCCCCGTCGAAGGCAAGCCTCCCCTCATTGATCAGCAGGATGCGGTTGGCCATCTCTGTCAGGTCGTCCATGTCATGCGAGGTGACCAGCAGCGTCACCTGCTTCTCGCGGTTGACGCGCTTGAGGAAGTCAATCATCTGTCGCTTCGCCAGCACATCAAGGCCGAGCGTCGGCTCGTCCAGCAGCACAAGCTCCGGATCATGCAGCAGCGTCAGCGCGAGATTGGCGCGCATGCGCTGGCCGAGCGAGAGCTCCCGGGCAAAGCTGTTCCACAATTCTCCGAGATCCAGCAGCTCGCGCATCTCGCCGCAGACGCGGGCATATGTCGCCTCGTCGATATCCCAGACCGCCTTCTTCCATTCAAACGAGGCGCGGACAGGATGATCCCACCACAGCTCGTTCCTGCCGCCGAAGAGCACGCCCGTACGCCTCATGACGTCAATGCGCCGCGCGCCGGGGTCCATGCCAAAGAGGCGGACGCTGCCCTGCTGCGGGCGGAGCATGCCGCACAGCAGCTTGAACGTTGTCGATTTACCTGCTCCGTTCGGGCCGGCGTAGGCGGCGAACTCGCCGCGCTGCAGCGAGAAGGAAACGTCATTGAGCGCATAGATCCGCCTGCGCTCGCGCCGCAGCAGCGACACCGGCTGAATCTGATCGAAGTATTTGGTCACATGGCAGACCTCAGTTACGGTGTCCCATGTCCTTGTACCGGTTGCAGCTGTATATCTCATAATGCTTCAGTCCTTTCTTCATGCAGATGATTGCCGCCGCCATAAAGACGGACGCCACGGCGAGCGGCAGCGTGAGCCCGATCCCCTTGCCCAGCCCGCGCAGCAGCGCCAGCGCCGGCAGATACGCCAGCAGCCCGACGGGCAGCACCGTATGCAGGGCAGCCATGAGCCACCCCTGCAGGCCGGCCAGCGGGAACTTGCCCAGCTGCTGATTCAGGTCGAGGATCATCGTCGAGATCTCCTCGCAGGCGACGGGCCGCCAGAGCGCTGACGCGCCGTAAAGCGCAGTCTGGGCGATCTGCAGCGCCATATGGATGACGACATAATACGCCAGCAGCAGGAACCAGCCGGGCGTGAGCGCCAGCTCAAGGCGCGCAAGCGCAATCCATGTCAGGATCACGCCGATGATCAGCCCATGGCACCCGGTAAAGGGCATGAACCCCTCCGTCGCCAGCTGCAGCAGCAGCGGCCGCGGCTGGATGAGCATATGATCCAGCTGCCCCCGCCCCAGCCTGCGGCTGATGTGCATCACATTGAAATTGCCGAAGAGCATAAAGCAAAGCCCGCTCGCCAGCTCATAGAAGCCGAGCATGAAGAGCACCTCGTCCGCGCTCAGAGAGCCGACGCCGCCAAAGCGCACCGCCAGCAGCAGCACGCCGGCCATGGACGAGAGATTCTGCAGCGTCTCCGAGATCAGGATGATGATCACCGTCACCGAATCCTGCAGCATCCAGTTCAGATCCATCCGCCCGTAGAGCGCCAGAAGACGGACATACGCCCTGAGCTTACCCGCCATAGGACACCATCCTCTCCTGCGACGCCGCGAAGCACACGACCGCCAGCGGCCAGAGCACGGCGTTCCACAAAAGCTGCGCGGCAATGACCGGCCACGGCTCCGCCAGCCCCGCATAGATGGACAGCGGCGCGCCCGCCAGCGTGCCCAGCGGCGACATCTGCAGCACATTCCCCAGCCCCCACGGCAGCACGGCAAAGGGAATCAGCGAGCCCGTGAGCAGCGAGGTCAGCGCCTGCCGCAGGCTGTGGACGCACCACTCCAGATTCCGCAGCCGGATGAGCAGGCAGGCAAAGAGATAATCCACCGCAAAGCCCTGCGCGACCGCCAGCGGCAGCGAAACAAAGAACAGCATACTCGCCGGGCGCAGATCGACGCCGCACAGCGCGGCGACCGCCGCCACCGGCAGCGAAAGGCAGGCAAGGCGCATCACCCAGCCGCCGACGGTATGCGCCGCCAGCTGCGCGAACACGCCCGACGGCCGCAGATACAGCCCGAGCATCGTGCCGTCGTGCAGCCATCCCGAGGCGGGCGTATGCACATTGAGCAGCGGCGCGAGCACCGTGGACAGAATCGTATACACATACAGCTGGTTGAGCGTCATGCCCTGCGTATCCGCGCCCTGCGCAAAGAGCGAGCGCCAGATCATCAGCATCGCCCCCAGCGCAGCAGCCTGCAGCAGATACTGCGCCAGCTGATTGAAGAAGCCGAAGTAGCTCTTTTCCTTCAGGCAAAGCTTCATCGTCGCAAAGCCCGCCCGCATATATCGTCTCATTTCATACCTCCTGTGGGCCGCGCCAGTCTCCGGATGCTGTCCGTCCGCTGCGCAGCCCTGATCGGAATACCAAAACATAAAAAGCCGGCGCCCCTTATCCGGGACGCCGACCTGCCACTTCACAATCCTGCACAGTTACCGGCTGAATGACCCGAAAAAGGGCATAGTTATCCCGTACTGCGCAGACTTAAAGCCGAAAAAGCGAGACATCAGATAGCACTTCATCCGGCACATCCTGCTCATGGATAACCCCCCTTTCTCTATATTATCATCAATATATCACGGCGCGGGACGGCTGTCAAGGCGCATTCTCTTTACAGAACCGTCATTCCCCGCCGTCCACCGCTGCGCACGACGCCTGCGCATCAGTAGTTCGTATTCATCGCCATCCAGTAATACTCTGGCTCGACAAACAGCACACTATAATCGAAGGTATACAGCTCGAAGAACAGATAGATCCTCGTCCCGTCGGCTGCCACCCAGTAATAGGGGCTGAACGGCTGCGGACTCATATACCCGGTAACCTCCAGAATGCGCGTAAGCTCTTTTTCGTTATAAAGACACTCCGACTGCCCGTAGTGCCGCTCCAGCTCATTGAGCGTCCGGACAAAGGGATCTTCGCCATTATTGTAGTAGAAGAAGTACTCCGTCAGGACAAGCGCGTCGTCATGATAGATGAATTTCAGCGTCGTGTTCCTGCCCGGGACGGCGCCCTGATAGGAATACCATGCAAAGCGCCCATTCCTGTACGGATCAGTATGGCCATGCAGACGCTGCAGCGCGGAGGGCGAGGTATACCAGTTCACCCCGCGGGTGGAGAGCGCATCCGCAGAGGCAATCGACGCGCATGCAGCAAGCGCGAGGACAAAGACCAGAGCCAGCGTAATCAGTTTTTTCACGGAAACGGCACATCCTTTCTGTCCATAGTATCGGATATTATCGTCTATTCCGTATTCAGATTAACACAATACATGGACAAAATCAAGTGCGGAGGGCGATGATTGCTGCCCTCCGCACAGGGATATTCTGTTTACCACGTCGCGCCGAAGCCGTTGATGTACCAGTCCTTCTTATGGACGGTGTACTGGCAGTTCTCTCGCGTGATCTCCTCCTCGGGGATCTCGGACATGTTGTAGTATTTCTTATCCGGCGTCGCGTCGTAGCGGAAGTTCATCCGCTTGATGGTGGAGTTGATGTTGCCCTCCACCGTCGTCAGCTCGTACAGGCCGTCGCCCAGCTCCGTCACGGTCTCCACGATACCCACATGGATATACGGCGTGGAGCCGCGCTTGCCGTAGATGACGATGTAGCCCGGCTTCGGGATCGCCTCAACCTTGTCGGCCTGCTGCCAGCGGCCGTGCGCCTCAAAGACATAGTACACATTGCCCACGCGGCCCTCCATCGCGGAGATGCAGTCCTCCGGCGCGACCGTGACGTCCTGCTTATGCTTGATCAGCTGCAGGCCGCTGTGGTAGCTGCACCAGATCTGGAAGACCGAGCACCAGCCGATCTCGCGCTTGTCGCGGTAATACCACTGGGTATACTCGTTCGCCTTGGGCAGCTTGACGAAGGGATACTTCTCAAACTGAGCGCGCGCCGTCAGCACGAAATTGCGCGCGGCAAGCGGCATCTCCTCAGGGAAGGTGATGTCGTACATCTCCAGCTCGCCCTCCGCCTGCGTGGGGATGGCCTCCGGCGGAACCGTCATCTTCACCGGGGCGGTCGGCAATTCCTGTGCGTTCGCCTCCTCGCCCGTCACCAGCAGCAGACAGACCAGCAGCGCCAGCGCAATGCAGATTCTCTTGATCATATCGTCTCTCCTTTTGGCGGATCAGTCGCCCATCACCAGCTCAAGCGAGCCGTCCACAGCATAGACGGCCTCCTCGCCGTCCGCCGCAGCCTTCACCTGCCAGCCGGGCTCGCTGACGGAAATCGTATAGCGCACAGAGCTGGGCGAGATGCGCTCGCTCTTCACGCTCACCAGCGCATTGCCGATCGCCGTGCGCTCAAGGCTCCAGCCGTCCCAGCCGATCGGCGTATGCGGCGCAAAGCCAATCGTCCTGCTGCCCGCATCCGGACGCAGGCCGAAGAGATCCTCCGTCATCGGCCAGATGAAGCCGGCCGCAGCGCGGGCTGCCAGCAGCACGCCGGGCTCGACGTCGCGGGCGCACAGCGCGCCGGGCAGGCCGGGCAGACCGGCCTTCGCCATCTTCTGCAGGCAGCCGAGCATCTGCTCGACATGCCCCTGCTTGCCGTGCCATGCCGCCGCCCTCTCGACCGGGGCGTCCGCGGCGAGCGTCTCCTGCGGGGCAGCGCCGAGCATCTCCAGCGCCTCCATGCAGGCCGTGTCGTCCTCGCCGGTCATGCGCAGAATATACGCCTGACCCGCCAGCGCAAGGCGGACCTCCGCAATGATATCGGCGCGCACATCGTTGAACGCGCGCGTGCAGCGGCGCAGATAGCTCATGCACAGGCCCGTCATCGGCAGCATATCCTGCGCAAACTGCACATCGCCGCTCCAGAGCAGCACCTGATGCACCAGCGCGACAAAGAGCGCGCTCTCCTTCGGGCCGCCGACCTGCATCACGCGCCCGCTCAGGGAGATGCTCCTGGCCAGCCTGCCCGGGGCAATCTGCGCCTCCTCGCTGATCCTCACCAGCGTGCGCAGCATCTCCTGCACCTTCTTCGCGCCGCCCAGCGGCAGCAGGCTGCCCATCGCGCGCGCCCAGCCCTCGCCGCAGAGCGCGGTATGCTCCGGCAGATCCGTGCACAGCGCGCACCCGCCGCGCGGGAGGCTGCGGGTGAGCCAGTCTGTGTAGATCTTCGTCCAGTTCCAGCAGCGGCCCAGCATCTCGTCGGGCATGACGGCGGCGCTCATCTCCATCGCCGCCTCCAGCCTCGCCTGCTTCTCCGCGGTCATCTCGCCGCTTCGCGCGCGCAGCTCTGCGAGCGCATCCTCCGCCTTGGAGCGGGAGGAAAAGCCGCCTGCGATGAACAGGCGCATCGTCGCCTGCCCCTTCGCCGCCACGCGCAGCCTGTAGAACAGGCGGCCGTTGACGCCCTTGCCCAGCGTATTGCCAAAGCCGTAGACCTCGCCCGGCAGATCCGCCTGCAGAGCGCGGCTGTCCGCGTCCGCGCCCCAGACGGCATGCCACGGGTTGCGGCTGTCGCGGGCATAGAATGCCTGCGTCTTTTCGTCGTATTCGCCGACGTCGCGCCCCAGTTCCAGCCCGTCCTCGCCATGCGCGGCGGCGACGGTCAGGATATCGGTGCGCACGGTAAAGGAGACCTCGACCATGCGCGCGCGGCTGCGCAGATTCTCGACCGTCAGCTCGATCACGCAGCCGGGCACGCCGTCCGGGATATACTGGCGGCGCACAATGTGCAGCTGCTCGCTCTGCATGCGGTAATGGAAGGCCGTCGCCGCGGGATTGATCTCGCAGGCGTCCGCCGTCACCAGCGGCACATCGTCGATGGCGAAGAAGAAGCCGTCGCAGACCTTCTTCTCCCCGGCCCACAGGCCGCCCATCTCGCCCTGCACGGCGTAGCCCATATCCGGGAAGAGGCCGCTCTGCGCGCCGATCAGCACAGCGCCGCTGCCGGCGGTGATCGCCGCGCTGTCCAGCTGGTCATAGCAGTAAACCCTGTATTTGCTGAGCATATTCGCTACCTCCGTCATCGTCCTCGCGCCGCACGTCAATCCCTGACGATCGCCGCGATGGTAGAAAGAATCAGCCTGATATCCGCCAGCGGGGAAATCTCCCGCAGGTATTTCATATTGAGCTCGATCTTGGCGGGCATGATCTCCTCGATATACATCCTCTCAGGATCCTCCGCCTTCGCCAGCAGCTCGCTCTCGCTGCGGTAGGCGATGGACGCATAGTCCGTGATGCCCGGGCGAACCAGCAGCACCTGCCGCTGGTACGGGGTGTACAGCTCCGTATAGCGCGGCACCTCGGGCCTCGGCCCGACGAAGCTCATCTCGCCCACGAACACGTTGATCAGCTGCGCCAGCTCGTCAAGCTTCGTGCTGCGCAGGAAGGCGCCCACGCGCGTGATGCGGTTATCCCGCCCGACGGTGATGGACAGGCCCTTCTTGTCCGCGTCCACGATCATCGTGCGGAACTTGAAGATCCTAAATGTCTCCCCGTCCTTGCCCACGCGCACCTGACGATAGAACACCGGGCCGGGGTCGTCGATGACAATCGCCGCGGCAATCACAGCCAGCACCGGCCAGATCACCAGCAGCGCCGCGCCGGAGATCGCAATATCCATCAGGCGCTTCATCGCCAGCTGCGCCTTCCGCGCCTCCAATACGGAGGCAATATCGAGCTTCTCTGTCTGCATCTTTGGTTTCCCCTCACACACGGTCAAACACATAGGTGAACAGCGCGCACATCGTCATCGCCATGCGCCGCTTCATCAGCAGCAGGCGCAGCGCCAGCCTCGGCGGGAACGCCAGCGGGCGCACCGGCGCGAACCACGCGCGCACATCCTCCCGGCGCATGTAGGCGCGGGCGCGGCGCACGCGCTCCATAAAGCCATACGGCGAGCCCGGAAGACAAAGATTGCGCACCGCCGTCACCGCCATCTTCCTGCGGCGCACGATCATCCGCGCGCGGCACTGCGGCAGATCGCCAAAGAGCGCATCCAGCGCGTCGTTGGATTTATCATGCGAGTCCGGCACATGCGGGCTGTAGCGCTTGGTCACGCTGCCGGCATGGAACCGGTAATGATAATACGCCTCGTCAAGCGCCGCCGCCGCGCTGCAGTCGAGCATGCACTCCACGATATACAGCAGATCCTCCGCATAGCGGATATCCGGACGGAAGGCATGCGCCTTCGCCACCGGCGCGGCGAAGAGATTGCGCGGGGTATAGCCGGAGAGCGGCAGTTCGTCGCTGTCCGTCTCCTTGGAGAGCATCGCCGGCACGAGCGTATCGCGGATGGCCGCGCGGTCAAAGCGCGTGCCCGTATCAAAGCCCAGCGGCACATTCACGCTGCGCACGCCGCCGCCCTGCTCATAGTCCTTGAATACGCGGCAGAACGTGATCTGCGCGTCCTTTTCCTTTGCCAGCGCGTACAGCCGCTCGTACATCTGCGGCTCGACCCAGTCGTCGCTGTCGCAGAAGCCGATGTACTCGCCCCGAGCCGCCTCGATGCCCGCGTTGCGGGCGGCGGAGACGCCCCGGTTCTCCGGGAAGGCGATCACGCGGATGCGCGCATCCAGCGCCTCGTTCCTGCGCAGGATGGACATCGAATCATCCGGGCTGGCGTCGTTGACGAAAATGAACTCCATCTCCCGCAGCGTCTGCGCGAGCAGGGAGTCGATGCAGGCCTGCAGATAGGCCTCGCAGCGATAGACGGGGATGACGACGGATACCTTCGGCGCGCTCATCCCTCAATCGCCTCCGCCGTGCTGCGGGAGAGATCCGCCCGCCAGAGCGGCGCCTGCACCAGCAGATACGAGCAGCCGATCACGGAGAACGGCGCATACACGGATTCAAACATGCCCACAAGGATGAACACCGCGCAGAACGCCAGCGGCGTCGCGGCATACGGGCTTGTATGCCTGTGAATGCGGTAATACTGCGCCGCACGCCAGAGCGCCAGCAGCGTATAGGCGACCAGCAGCACGCCGGCAATCGCGCCGTTGTTGTAGGTCACGCCGAAGAAGGCGTTGTGCGCATTGAACCGGCGGTCGTCCGTGCCCTGCAGCGTCACCCATTCCTCCACGACGCTGGTCTCATGGCCGTTCCACGTCAGGTTGTCAAGAATCGCCATCCAGATGCCCCAGCGGTCGCTGGTCAGGTCGTCCATATTCATCACGCGGTCCTCGGGCTTGGGCACGATGATCGGGTAGCCGAACTCCTCGTGATTTTTGACGGCGAGCTCGTAGTCCTCCACCGCCGCCTCATACATCTTGTCCATCGTGATCTTCACGCCGAACGCGCCGACCAGCGCCACGATCACCGCGAGCACAGCCAGCAGTCTGACCGGGTGCTTCGCCGTGCCGGCGATGATCGCCGCGGCGAGGATAACCGCCACGCCGGCAAAGGCCAGCAGGCCGGAGCGCGAGAGCGTCAGCAGGATCGTCACCGCGCCCAGCAGCGCGCACAGCGCATAGGCGATCATCGGCTTATAGCGCTTCTGCGTGAAGCTCGCATACGCCAGCAGCGACGCCGCCGTCGTCATCACGATGCAGCTCATAGACAGGCAGTTCGCGTCGTAGAACACGCCGGTATAGCCCGGATAGCCGATCACGACCGGCACCGTCAGATACGACCAGAGCAGGAACGGCATCACCGCGAACACCGCGCCGCGCAGAATCGAGCGGAAGGTCTTCTCATCGTCGCGTGAGGCGAAGACGGAATACACCACCGGATAACACAGCAGCAGCGGCACGCTCTCGGGCAGCCAGTCCACATGGAACAGGCCGGAGACGACCATCATCCCATGCAGCGCGAACCAGAGCACCGCCATTCCCTTGTGGAACCGCACGCGCGCCTTCCCCGGCTCGCGGGCCGTCAGCGTGACAAAGCCCATGAGGATCATGCCGAAGAGCACGAAGATCATCCAGCGCATCGGGAACTTGCGCTGGGTGAAGAGCGTGCAGTAGCCAAGCAGCGCGAAGAGAGACGCTGTCAGCAGCCTCGCGTCGAAGATCTCGTTGAAGATGCCCGTCACCCTGTCATACAGGTTGAGCATGCCCGTGCCGTCAATGCCTTTTTTGCGCATATGAGCCTCCAAAGTATCGCCGCCCCGCGGCGTGTGTCAATGCTTATTCTTGCTGAGGATCTGCCGGTAGACGCCCTCTGTCGTCTCCGCGTTGCGCGCCCATGTGAGCGACTGTGCGTCCCGCCTGCCCTGCCCGCGCAGCTGCGCATAGCGCGCAGGATCGGCGAAGACCGCGCGCATCACGCGCTCGACCTCGTCAATATCGCCCGCCGGCACGAGGAAGCCGTTCTCCCCGTTGCGGATGGTGTCCTCAATGCCCTCGCCCTTCGCGCCCACGGCGATGCAGCCCGCTGCCATCGCCTCGATATAGACGATGCCGTAGCCCTCGCCCCAGCTGGGCAGCACGAACAGATCCGACTGCGCCATGCGCTCGATCACCTGCCCGTGGGAGAGCCAGCCCGTGAGCTCCACGCGCCCGCCGAGCCCCAGCTCCGCGATGCGGTCACGCAGCTGCTGCTCCATCTCGCCGATGCCCACGATGGTGAGCGTCGCGTCCGGGTATTCCCCGGCCAGGCGGGCAAAGGCCTCCAGCGTCCTGTCCATGCACTTTCTCGCCTTGAGCGTGCCCACGGAGATCACGGCGCGCGGCCTGTTCTGCGTCGTTCGGGGAACGAGCGAGAGATCCACGCCGTTGGGCACGACGAGGGACAGCCGCTTCCTGCCCCTGTACGGCGCGACGCGCGAGAGCAGCAGGCTGGACACCGCCATCAGCGCGTCCACGCGCCGCGCGATGCGCACATTCCTGCGCCACGGCCTCTCCCCCGGCTTGAAATAGCCGAAGATGTCCGTCCCATGCACGGTCAGCGCGACGGGAATCCCCAGCGCACGGGCGACCAGCAGGCCGGCATGACCGTCCCGCGGGAGCATGTGCGCATGCACAAGGTCAAACGGCTTCTCGGCATGCAGTCGCTTCGCCGTGCCGATCGCCGCCAGATACATCAGCCGCCCGCCGAAGAGGCGCTCGCCCGCGTTGCCCAGCGTCAGGCTGCGCGGGTAATAGACCTCCACGCCGTCGATCACAGCGGCGCCGGGCGTGGCGCGTTCAATCGCCGCCTGCTCCGGGCGCAGGCGCTCCATCATCGGCGTCACGCCCACGCAGGAGATGACCGTCACATCATGCCCGCGCGCGCGCAGTGCCTTCGCCTGCTCATGCACATACTGACAGTAGGGGGATTGATCCGCCTGACGATGGATCATCATCAGAATCCGGAGCTTACCGTTTTCCTGCGCCATGCGGACGCCTCCTCTCGTTTCAGATTGATGCCTGCGTTTTTACCGCAGCGCGGCGCTGTAGAGCGCCGTCCATTTCTGAGCGACCAGCGGCCATGCGTAGCCCTTGGCCAGCTGCACGCAGCGCGCGCTCCGCGCGGCATAGCCCTCGCAGACGTCCGCGATGCGCCGCGCCTGATCGCCGATATCCCCGCAGGTCACGGCGAAGCCCGCCTCGCCCTCGGGGAACTGCCCGTCAAAGCCCTGCCCGCGCGTATACAGCACCGGCACACCCTGACTCATCGCCTCCAGATAGACCATGCCGAACGTCTCCGCCTCCGACGGGACGAGCAGCATATCGCACTCCTTGTAGAAGGCCTTCATCGCCTCCATGCCGTTCACCCGGCCGGCGAAGGTATCGCCCTCCCGCAGCTGCGCCTTGAGCTCCTCCTCCAGCGGACCCTTGCCGCAGGCATGGAGCACACAGCGCCCAGCCGCGCCCTCATCAGCGCGGTGCACAGCGGCGATGACGTCCAGCGGACGCTTGCGGCGGGTGAGCACGCCGGCGAAGCCAACGCGCACGGGTGTATGCAGCCCCTGCCGCGCCTCGCCGTCCAGCCATTCGGGCCGGATGCCGTTGGGGATGATCACAGCCTTCGCCGCGAGCGCCTCCCGCTCCGCGCCCTTCGCCCAGCCGGAAAGCACCTTGTCCCTCGCCGCGCTGCTCAGGAAGACCACGCGCTGCGCGTTTTTGAGGATACGGCGCGCCAGCGGGCGCAGATGCGGCTCATATTTCCAGATAACCTCGATATCGCTGTAGCGCAGGGTCAGCACATAGGGCTTCCCCGTCTGCCGGTGCAGGCGATAGGCGATGGAACCGTCGGTGAAGAGCGTATGCGCATGGATGAGATCGACGCCCGCCATGTCCGCGCAGCGCAGGATCTCCGGCACGCTCCTTCTCGCCTTCATGAAGAAGAAGAGTGCATCGCTCTTTTTCACAGTCAGACGGGTGTGCGTCGTCACGCCCTGCGGCTGGTTCTTCCCGATATCGGCGCTGTTCTTCTCCGGGACGAAGACCTCCTGATCCACGCCCGCGGCGGCAAGCGCCTCAAACAGCTGCGGGAAGACCGTCGACCCCGCCAGATTGCAGCAGATATGCAGCAGCTTCATGCCTTGCTCTCCTTCTGCCCCTGCCGCTTCTCCTTTTCCCTCTTCAGGAATTCCGGCAGGCGCGTGATGCCGCGCAGCGAGCCGAAGCCGTATGCGAAGTGGAACAGCGGATAGAGGATCACCTCGACCGGGAACGCCGCCCAGCCGATCTCCTTCGCGATGGTATAGGCATAGAAGACATCCAGCAGCAGATACGCGCCCCACTCCAGCAGCAGCAGACCGCCGAAGAGCCAGCTGCCCGTAAGCAGCGTGAGCAGCAGCAGACCCAGCGTGGAGAGGACGAAGGCCAGCGGCACAAAGTGGCGCACGCCCATCGAGCCGGGCACCAGCACCATGGTGATCACGTTCCATGTACCGTTCTGGAAGCCCATCTTCATGATGCCGGGGATGGTATCGCGGCAGTAGTAGATGACCTTGATGTTATGGTTCATGTACACCTTGCCGCCGTTCTTGCGGATGCGGTGGTTGAGCTCGTTGTCCTGATTGCGCGTCATGCGCTCGTCAAAGCCGCCGATGCGGTCAAACAGCTCCCTGCGCCAGCAGCCGAACGGCACGGTGTCCACGTATTTATCCTCGTTGGCAATGCGGAAGGAGGAGTTGCCCACGCCCAGCGGCGTGCTGAGCATCGCAGCAATCGCGCCGCCCATAAAGCCCCGGCCTCTCGTCTCGCAGACGCCGCCCGCGTTGTCGCAGTCCTTCGTCAGCAGCGTCTCCACCGACAGGCGGATATAGTTCGGCGGGTACTCCGCATGCGCGTCGAGGCGGACGATGATCTCCGCCCGGCTGTGCGCGATGCCGATGTTCATGGCATAGGGCACGGTGCGGTTGGGATTCTCCAGCACGACGATCTGCGGATGCTCCGCGCACATAGCGCGAAGGATCTCCACGGTACGGTCCTCGGAGCAGCCGTCCACAAAGATGACCTCCATCTTCTCCGCAGGATAATCCTGCGCAAAGATGGACTCCACACATGCGGCGATGTACTTCTCCTCGTTGCGCACGGGCAGGATGACAGATATATTCGGCAGCTGCATGCTCTTCCCCAACTTCCTCATCAGAAATGCGTCGGCGCGCCGCACGGGCGCAAGCCGTTTATCGACAATGAATCAGTTTATTATAGCACAAAGGAAGAGCGATGGAAAGCAGAAAAACGCCGCAGACAGGCATGCCCCGTCTGCGGCGATCTATGCTGTTATTACAGTCTCCAGTAGGCGTAGCCTCTCGCGGCGACCTCGCGGACGCTGAAAATCCCCTTGACGTCGACGAGCACCTTCTCCTGCGGCAGGCCGGGCCTGAACATGGCGTCGATCTGATCGAGCCCGAGCGCGCGGAATTCCTTATGCGCGACCGCGATGATCACGCAGTCGGCGTCCTTCGCCGCCTCCATCGGGGCGAGCTCCACGCCGTATTCATGCATCGCATCCTCCGGGCTGGCCCACGGGTCGATGACCACCGGCGTCACGCCGTACTCGCCAAGGCGCTTGATGATGTCCTCCACCTTGGAGTTGCGCGTGTCCGGGCAGTTCTCCTTGAAGGTCAGGCCGAGGATCAGCACGCGGCTGCCGCGCACGGCCTTGCCCGCGAGGATCATCTGCTTGATCGCGGCGTCGGCGACGAACGCGCCCATGCCGTCGTTCACCTTGCGGCCAGCGAGGACGATCTGGCTGTGGTAGCCCAGCTTCTCCGCCTCATAGGTGAAGTAATACGGATCCACGCCGATGCAGTGGCCGCCGACAAGCCCCGGGCGGAAGCCCAGCGCGTTCCACTTGGTGTTCATGCCGTCGACGACCTCGTTGGTGTCGATGCCCATGCGGTCAAAGACCATCGCCAGCTCGTTCATGAAGGCGATGTTGATATCGCGCTGGCTGTTCTCCACGACCTTGATCGCCTCTGCCGTCTTGATGCTGGAGACCGGGTAGGTGCCCACCTCGATCACCATGTCGTAGACCCGCTTGATCTCCTCGCAGCTCTCCTCGTCCATGCCGGCGACGATCTTGCGGATATTCTCGAGCCGGTGCACCTTGTCGCCCGGGTTGATGCGCTCGGGCGAATAGCCGACCTTGAAATCCACGCCGCACTTCAGTCCGGACTCCGCCTCCAGAATCGGGACGCAGACGTCCTCCGTCACGCCGGGATACACCGTGGACTCATAGACCACGATGGAGCCCTTCTGCAGGTTGCGCCCGATGACATGGCTGGCGCCCTCCACCGGGGCAAGGTTCGGCGTCTTGTCCTGATTGACCGGCGTTGGCACGGCGACGATCAGAAAGCGCGCCTCGCGCAGCTTCGTCTCGTCGTCGGTGAATTCCACCGTCGTCTGCGCAATCGCCTCATCGCCGACCTCGTGCGTCGGGTCGACGCCGCTCCTGTACAGGCCGATCTTGGCGCTGTTGGTGTCAAAGCCGATGACGTCCACCTTCTTGGCGAACGCCACTGCGATGGGCATGCCGACATAGCCAAGGCCGATCAGCGCAAGCTTCTCCCTGCGGGCAGCAAGACCTTCATAAATGCTCATGGGCGTTTCCTCCCTTATGTACATATCCGTGCGCGGCGGCTCCGCGCCCCTCTATGATATCAGTACCACATCCAGTTGTCAAACCAGCTGACCGCATCGCACCACGCGCGCGGCACCTCCAGCCCCGACGCCAGCGGATAGAACGCGATGAACAGCGCAGCAGCAGCAGCGCCCAGCAGCGCAGCGAGCACGACCGCCGTGCGCGGCCTGTGCCTGTGCAGATAGCGCAGCCCCTGCGCCAGCGCGAGGATGATGAACGGCACGCTCGCGAAGTAATGATAGATGAACGTGAGGCGCGAGACGAGCACCCACGGCAGATACGCCGAGAGGAAGCCCACCGCGATCACCGGCAGCGCGCGGTCATAATGATCGTCCCTGCCCGGGATCAGGCGCATCGCCGGCATCGCGCAGCGGTATACGCTGTAGCCAAGGACGAAGAGAATCCCGGCAAGGCCCGTCCACCAGACGGCAGGATTGCCGAAGGCGAGGATCGAGGACGCCATGCCCGCGCCCTTGTAGTCCGCCGCGTAATACCACATCGGCTTGACGATCAGCGGCCACTCATACCACGGGGAAGCGAAGTAGTGCTCCGCCACGAGGTTCTTATGGTAGTCAAACATCAGCACCTGCGCATCCCATACGCGCCTGAAGAGGGTCGCATTGAGCTTCACCTCGCCGTAATAGCGCAGGTACGGGATATAGCTGGCGATGTAGATCGCAATGGGAACCAGCACGAAGAACACGCAGCAGGCCGCAATCGTCGCCGCGCCGCAGCGCGGGAAGAGACTGGCCGCGCGCTCGAAGGCCGGGTGTTCGTCCCTGTGCGCCTTCGCGTAGACGCTCTGACGCCAGAGCTCATAGAACCGCGCAAAGAACAGCACCGCAAGGCCCACCGCGCCATAGCAGCCGATCCACTTGCTGGCAATCGCCAGACCCATGAACACGCCGGACAGCGCCAGCGGCACGAACGTATCGCGCAGCCGCTGATGGTAGAAGCTCATCCTCATCCAGCGCGCCATGAACATGAACATCAGCATCATGAACAGCACCGGGAAGGAGTCGATCGTCGCAATGCGCGTCTGCGTGAAGTGCATGCAGTCCGCCGCCATCAGCAGCGTGCTCAGCGCCGCCCACTTCGTATCGCGCAGCAGCGTCATCGCCAGCAGATACATTGCCGGGAGCATCAGCACGCCGCAGAGCGCGCCGGCAAAGCGCCACGCAAACGGCGTCATGCCCATCAGGCGGATGCACCAGCTCATAAAGACCTTGCCAAGCGGCGGGTGCGTCGTCTCGTAGGTCGAGAGCGCGTTCGCGTGCTCGTAGCCCGTGCGCGCATGGTAGATCTCGTCAAAGTACATGGAGTTATGGTACGAAGGCTTCTGCGGGATGGTATCCTGCTCATCCACAAGCCGCAGCGGATCGCTGCCCCTGCCCTCGCGCGCCCCAGCAGATACCGCGCCTGCAGCCGGGATCGCCTCGCCCTGCGCCGTCACAGCGGCAACCTCACACAGGTCCGCGCCCGCGCCGTTAAAGGTCACGCGCAGATACCGGCCCGAGAAGGAGCGCATGCCGCCGCTCGCGCCGGTGACCCGCTCGCCGTCCTCCGCATAGAGCGGCGTGCGCACAGCCAGCCACTTGAAGCACTCGCCGCGGTCAAAGTACGCGCCCGTCTCCTCGCTGAAGGTCTGCCCGTCGTCGGAGACCGCGAAGGTGAACTGCGTATCGGAGATGCCGCCGTAATAATAAATGCGGAAATCCTCATGCACCGCGCCCAGATCGATCGTCACCGTCTCGCCCTTCGCCGAAGAAGCGTAGCCCGTCTGCGGCGCGTCCGTCGCGCCCAGATTCGTGAAGGCGACGGCCGCGTACACCGCCGTAATGGCCAGCATCACGGCATAGTCCGCCGGGCGCAGGCGCAGCCTGTATTCCTGCGCATGCAGCAGCTCGCGGCGCATGCGGATATGCGCGGCGCACGGGGCGTCCTGCTCATCCTCCTCATGCGCCTCGCGCACACGCTCCGTCTGCTCCGGCAGGCGCAGAGGCGCGCAGCCAACAGACAGCGAAACCGCCGTATAGACGTTCAGCGCCAGCGCCGCAAGCTGCACGGCGGAGAGGATATAGCCCAGCCACAGATTCGGCGCAACCAGATAATCAAACGCCAGCACCACGCCGATATTGACCGCCGCGGCCGCGGAGGCCGCCAGCGCGCTGATCAGCACGCGCACATCGCCGGTCTCGATATAGGCCATCACCAGCAGCACAAGCGCAGGCAGGATGTAGCGCTCATGCATCTTCGCGCCCAGCACAAAGATCATCTGCATCGTCAGCCCGGCGCTCAGCCAGAGGCGGCTGCGCCCCTCGCCGCGCAGATAGACCGCAATGCCCGCAGCAAAGGACAGCGCCATCAGCGCATAGCCCAGATGACCATAGGTCACGGGGCCGGCAAGCCGCTGCGCATTCTCCACCCAGTTGCCGCCGAGCAGGAACATCAGATTACCCGTGGAGAGCGTCGCAAAATTATAGCTGGCAAGCGTCTCGGCATACATATCATACAGCCAGAGCCACGACGCCTGCTCCCCCCTGAAGATCAGGGAGACCGCCAGCGTCAGCACAAGACCCGCACCGACGCCGGTCAGCATGCGCCTGCCCGCAGCGCGGCGATCCTCCGCCGCACGCAGATCCTTGTACAGCGCGGCGACGCCCAGCGGCGCAAGCAGGCCCGCCTGCGGCTTGGTCAGCACGGCGAAGGCGAACGCCGGGATCGCCAGATGCCATTTCCCCTCGCGCGCCGGCGCAAGGAACAGCAGGATCAGCACAACGAGCAGGGAATCAATCTGCCCCCAGCAGCTGCTGGTGATGACAAACGCGGGATTGAACGCCGTCAGCGCGCACAGGCCCAGCGCACAGCGGCGGCCCATGACGCCCTTCGCCGCATGATACACTGCGGCGGCCAGCGCAATATCGCACAGCATCGGGATCGCCTTGAGCAGGAACTGCCCGTCCATCGACCCGAGATTCACCCCGAGCAGATTGGCAAGCAGGCCCACAGCGCCCAGCGCCGCCATATACACCGGGGGATAGTCGCAGAAATAATCCTCCGCGTAGAAGCCCATCGGGCCATGCGCAGCCATCCGCCCCGCCCACGCGGCGAAGCAGCCCATATCCACATCATAGCCCCGGACGCAGGCCGCAAGCCCCACGCGCAGCAGCGCGGCAGCCAGCAGCAGCACGGAAAGCTCCGTACCGGAGCCCGCCTGCGCGTCAAGCCCCGCGCGCGGGCGCAGCAGATACAGCGTGACCGCAGCGGCGGCAGCCAGATAAACGGCGGCAATCAGCGAAAGCGCCGGGATCGTCATCCCTGCGCCGTCCTTCGCGTCCTCTTTCTTCGTCGGCTCCGGCGGGGCGATATCCAGCACGGTCATGCCCATGGGCACATCCTCGACCTGCACAAGCTCCGCGCCGGCAAACCATGCCTTGCCCGTATTCTCCGAGCCGTAGCCGCCCACGCGCAGGCAGACGGTTGCCTCGGTCTGCCCCTTGCCCGTGCGCGCATAGAGCGTCAGCGTCTCAACCCCGCCCTGCGTGTCGTGGACGTCCTCGCTGGTTCCATAGATCCCAAGGAAGGAGACGTTCGCGCCGATGCGCGCTGGATCGCATCCCTCCGCGCGGACGCGGACGGAGAGCCTGTATACGGACTCCGGCCGCACGGCGACGGTCTGCTCAAAGCGGGCGTCGTTGAGCGCGGCATTCTCCACCAGCACAGCGGGGCTGCCGTCCTCCATCGTCGCCGCCTCCAGGAAGGATACGCCGGCGCTGGTCACCCACATGCCGGGCGTCCATCCGTCGGGCATGCCGTCCGTCACCTGCGAGAAGTCGGCGTTTCGCAGCAGATTCCCCTCCTGCAGAGGCTTCTCCCTGCCGCCGGCAAAGACAAACAGCGCAGCCGCCAGCAGCAGAACCGCCGCCAGCAGCGCACCGGCCGCCAGCCACATACGCCTGTTCATATGCTTCATCAATCAAGCCTCCGATATCCGGCCGCGTCAGAACGACGGCCCCTGATAGGGGAACGCATTGCGGATATACGTCACGCGTCCGCCCTGAATCTCCAACACATCAAACCGTGCCTGCCGATTCATCAGGCCGTTCTTCATCATATAGTACAGCGCGCCCTTGCAGATCCTCCGCTGCTTTGCGGGCGTCACCGCCTCGCGGGCGAGACCGCCGCGCGCGCTGCGCCGCAGCTTCACCTCGATAAAGGCGATCACAGACCCATCCTCGGCGACGAGGTCGATCTCCGCGCCGGGGGCATGCACATTGCGCGCGATCACGCGAAGGCCCTGCTCCTGAAGATACTGCTCCGCCCGGACCTCGCCGAGCACGCCGTCCGTCCTGCCGTCCATCGCGTCACACCTTCACAAAGTTGCCGATGAAGGAGCGCCTGTGCGCCGGGCAGGGTCCGTATGCCTTCAGCGCAGCGATATGCTCCGCCGTGCCGTAGCCCTTGTTCTTCGCAAAGCCATACTGCGGATAGAGCGCGTCCATCTCGCGCATGATGCGGTCGCGCGTCACCTTTGCAAGGATCGACGCCGCCGCGATGGAATAGCACAGCGCATCGCCGTGCACGATACCGCGCACCTCGCCCGGCACGCGCAGCTTTGATACCGCATCCACGAGGAACAGATCGCACGGGGCGTCCTTCGCCGCATCCTCCATCGCGCGCATCGTCGCGCGCAGGATGTTGTCGCGGTCGATTTCCTCCGGCTGCGCCAGCTCAACGCGGGCGTAGACCGCCGTCTCCATGATCCTGTCATAGAGCTCCTCGCGGCGCTTCTCGCTGAGCTTCTTGCTGTCGTCGACATAGAGCAGCAGCGGCTCCGGCGGCATCACCACGCAGGCCGCCGCAACGGGGCCGCACAGCGGGCCGCGGCCCGCCTCGTCAATGCCGGCAAAGGCGCGCCCCTCCTGCCAGAGCTGGCGGTCCATCTCGCTGATCTCCAAAAGGCGGGCGTTCCAGTCTTTCTTCATAGGCGTCCTCCGCGGGCATATGCCGCGCTCATTCCTCGTTGTGTTCGCTCTTCTGCTCCGGGCCTGCTTCCGGCTTCTTTTCGGCCTTCTTCTCGGTTTCCGGCGCGCGCTGCAGCGTCAGCCTGCCGAGCTTGCCTGCGCGGAATTCATCCAGAATGACCGCTGCGCCGCGGTCGGTGTCCGCGATGCCGCCGGGCATCAGCCAGCCGCGCCCGCGGCATGCGCTCTCCAGCAGGGCAAGGCCCGCCGCGTCCGGCTCCTTAATCTTGAAGCGGGCGATCGCCGCATCGCGCTTGATCTGCATGAGCAGCTCCAGCAGGCGGATGGCCAGCATCTGCTGGTCCATGATCTGGTCGTTGATCGTGCCGACAAAGGCCAGCGCGCGCGCATCCTGCTGATCGTCGATCTTCGGCCAGAGCAGGCCGGGCGTATCCAGCAGCTCCAGATACGGGGTGATGCGCACCCACTGGTTGCTGCGCGTGACGCCGGGGCGGTCGCCGGTTTTGGCGATGGATGCGCCGTTGATGCGGTTGGTGAAGGTGGACTTTCCCACATTCGGCACGCCGACGATCATCACGCGCACGGTCTTCTTCACGCCGCGCGCCGCCATGCGCGCCACAGCCTCGCTCGCCGCGCGCTCAATGCGCGCAACCACATCCTTCGGCCTGCCGCGCACGCTGTCAAAGCTCATCGCGTCCAGCCCCTGCGAGCGGTAATACGCGAGCCATGCGCGGGTCGCGCCCTCCTCGGCGAGGTCCGCCTTGCCCAGCACGAGCAGGCGCTTCTTCCCCTTGACCAGCGCGTCAAGGTCGGGGTTGCGGCTGGCGCGCGGGATACGCGCGTCGCACAGCTCCACCACCACATCCACGCGGGAGAGCTGGTCGGTCAGCAGGCGCTTTGCGCGGGCCATATGACCGGGATACCAGTTGATCTTCTTTTCCTCTGCGCGCAGGATCACATCATCATTCATCGTATGCTCCATTCCGCTGCCGCTGATTAATAGACGGGGCAGCGCAGCCGTCCGTTGCGCCGGACGGGAAATATTTCTATATCATATCGGGCGGTGCGCCCGGAAAACAGCAAAGAGAAAAGGACCGCCGGAAAATCCGGCGGTCCTGAAAGCACAATTACCTCTCCTTAATCTTGGCGGCCTTGCCGGACAGATTACGCAGGTAGTACAGCTTCGCACGGCGAACCTTGCCGCGGCGGAGCACCGTAATCTTATCAAGACGCGGGGAATGCAGCGGGAAGGTACGCTCCACACCGATGCCGTAGGAAACACGGCGCAGGGTGAAGGTCTCACGGACGCTGCCGTTGCGCTTGGCGATGCAGATGCCCTCGAAGGCCTGCAGACGCTCGCGTTCGCCCTCAACGACCTTCACCATGACACGCAGGGTATCGCCCACGTTGAACTTGGGAAGATCCTTCTTGAGCTGCTCGCTTTCGATCGCACGAATGATCTCGCTCATTGTCGATTTCTCCTTTCCACATAGACGTTCATGTCCGGCGCGACTTTGCCCACAGCGGAACGTCCGTTTCATACGGGGTCAATTATAGCACGGCCCGTATGTGTTTTGCAAGAGAAATTTTTACGAAATTGTCAAGAATTTTCCGCTTTTCTTCGCATTTCCGGGGCGCTGCGTCACGGAAGCGTGAGCGCGGCAGCCCGCAGCGCCTCCACCGCCTCCTGCGGCGCAGCCTCTCCGGCGATCACCTCCGTCTGTGCGCGGGCAAGGAGCATGCGCAGCGTCGCACCGTACGGGTGCGTGCTCACCCCGCGCAGCCAGAATGCACCGTCCTGCCAGATGCCGCGCCCGCCAAGCAGCGAAAGCGCCCGCTCATCCCCGCAGAGGAACGCCGCCGCCTGCACCGCAAGCGCCGTCTGCCGTACACCGCCGCCGGTAAAGACCGATATGCCCGCCAGATCATACGAGCGCGCGCTCAGCCCCGTCGCAGAGGGATACGGCATCGTCCTCAGCTCCACGCCGCCCGCATGCAGCCGCGCCGCATAGCGCGCCTCGTCGCCGCTGTGCCAGTCGATGAACAGCGCCGTCTCCCCGTCAAGGAAGCGGTCAAGCGCCGCCTGCCGCCCCCCGCTCACGCCGACCATGCCGCAGCGCGTCATCTCCTGCAGCCAGACCAGCGAGGAGAGCAGACCGACCGGCGTGCCGTGCCCGTCGGCGAGCGCGATCGCCTCCCCGCCGTAGAGCGCCTGCAGAAAGTCCAGCGGCGCATCGGCGTCACGCACCATGCCGTCCTCCCCGAGCGCGGGCCAGATCTCCATGCCCGGGGTATCCGCAAGCTCCTCCAGAATCAGATTGAGCTGGGACGGATACCACATCGGGCAGGCCTGCGCATCCAGCAGCGCGCCCAGACCAGCGTCATGCACCATGCGCGCATTGACCGCGAGGAGCCTGTGGCGCGCCGTCAGCGGCGCCATAAAGAGCGACTCATCCAGCACGCAGGCGTCAAGGACCTCCGGCTGGACACAGGCCAGATCCTCAATCAGCCCGTCCAGCGGCAGGAGCATCCCCTCCGCCGCCCAGCGCACAGCCTCATGCGGCGCGCAGATCGCCGCATCAGGCGCACGGTCCGCCATCACCAGATCGCGCAGGCTGCCGGCCTCCTGCTCGTAAACCGCTGTGAATGCGCCCTCCTCAAACGCCTGACCCAGCAGCTGCATCAGCCGCTCCGCCGTTTCCCTGTCCATCGCATCCTGCGCCACGTAGATCTCCACCGGCACAGCGCGCTGCGCCTCGCCGTCCGTCTGCACCGTCTGCGCGGCGCACGCCGCAGGCAGCAGCACAGCCGCCAGCAGCGCAGCCGCCATCCTCATCATCCTCACGCCCGTCCCCTCCTTCTGCTTACGTTCCATATATACACAGGACGGCGTGAAAGCATGACGGTTATTTTCTCCCCCGGTGCATCGGGCGCAAAGAAGGCTCTTGCCCCTCCCGCCCGGCAGGCGTATAATGGGGATATCATCATCACACAGGAGGACATCTACCATGAGCGCTCTTCTGATCCGCGGCGGCCTTGTTCACGACGCCGTGAACGCCGCCCCCTATACCGCCGACATCCTCTGCAAGGACGGAAAGATTACCGCCGTCGGCGCAGACCTTGCCGCGCCCGCGAACTGCGAAATCATCGACGCCGCGGGGATGAACGTCTACCCCGGCTTTGTCGAGGCGCACGGCCATCTCGGCCTTGACGGCTACGGCATCGGCTACGAAGGACAGGACTACAACGAATACGGCGACCCCGTGACCCCGCACCTGCGCGCCATCGACGGCATCAAGCCCGGCGACCATGCGCTGGCGGAGGCTGCCGCCGCCGGCGTCACCACCATCTGCACCGGCCCCGGCTCTTCCAACGTGCTGGGCGGCACCTTCGCCGCGATCAAAACGGTCGGCCGCCGCGTGGAGGACATGATCGTCAAGCCCGAGATCGCCATGAAGTGCGCCTTCGGCGAGAACCCGAAGCGCTGCTACCGCGACAAGGCGAACTCCTCCCGCATGACGACCGCCTCCCGCCTGCGCGAGATGCTCTTCAAGGCCCGCGAGTATGACAGGAAGATCAAGGCCGCCGGCGACGATGAGAGCAAGCTGCCCGCCTTCGACATGAAGCTCAACGCCCTGCTCCCCGTCATCCGCGGCGAGATGCCGCTCAAGGCGCACGCCCATCAGGCAGACGATATGTTCACTGCGATCCGCATCGCCAAGGAATTCGGCGTGAAGCTGACCCTTGAGCACTGCACCGAGGGCCATCTGGTCGCCGATCTGCTTGCCGCAGAGGGCCTGCCCATGGCCGTCGGCCCGACGCTCGGCCATGCCAGCAAGTACGAGCTGCGCAAGAAGAGCTGGGAGACTCCCGCCGCGCTGGACAAGGCCGGCTGTCAGGTCTCCATCATCACCGACGCTCCGGTCATCCCGCTCAAGTACCTGCCCATCTGCGCGGGTCTGGCCATCAAGGCCGGCATGGATCCCTTCCATGCGCTGCAGGCGGTCACCATCAACCCGGCCAAGCACGGCGGCATCGAGGACCGCGTCGGCTCCATCGAGGCCGGCAAGGACGCCGATATCGTCGTCATGGACGGCAGCTGCTTCGAGATCTCCTCGGTGGTGAAGCATGTCTTCATCAACGGCGCAGCCCAGCCCACGCAGGTGAAGTTCTGCGAAGCGTAATCTGTCTGCTCCCCCGATTCACACCGGCATACAGCAAGCCGCCGCATCCCTCCGGATGCGGCGGCTTGCCTGTTATCCTGCTATGACAGCGCGCGTCACTCGTCCACCACGCGCACATTCTCGCGCCCAAAGGCGTCAAAGACCTTGTCAAGGCTCTTCTGTGCCTGTTCCTGCGCCGCCTTCTGCGCGGCGAGGACAGCCTTGTCCGATTCTGCGACGCTGCCCTCCAGCGCCGGGCGGAACGTGCAGGGATAGCCCGCCGCCTGTGTGAGCAGCTGCGTCACCTGCTCGTTCTTATCCTGCGCGGACAGCATCTTCACCGCCATCGCCCCCGCGCCCTGCGGATAGACCACGGTGAAGCAGCCGTTCTCCGCGGAGATCAGCCGTCCCTGCCTGGCAAAGCCGATGGTCATCGGGTACTGCTTCTTGATCAGCCGGAGCGTCTCCTGCCAGATGCGCTCCGCCTCCGGCGCAGCACCCTTGGGCGTCTCGCGCATGACGGGCGCGGCCTCCTGTTCCGCAGGCGCATCGCTCTGCGCGGCGCGGCTCCGCTTGGCCGCAGGCGCAGCGGCGACGACGCCCTCGCGGATCTTGCGCTCCAGCTCGCCCACGCGCTCCAGCAGCGCCTCCAGCTGGAGCGTCTGCTCCGGCGTGCAGGCGCGAAGAGCCGCAGCCTCCAGCGCATAGCGCGGCTGAGCCGCCCACTTCATGTCCGTCTCGCTCTCAAGGAAGAGATCCAGCATGCGCAGAAGCCGCGTATCCGACACGCGCTGCGCCTGCTCGATATACGCCTGCGCCTCCTCCTCCGTCGTCTCCAGCAGCTGCGCCGCATGCCCCGCGCCGCAGACCTTCGCCAGCATCAGCGCACGGATATGTGCGCTGACGTCGCGCACGAAGACCTGCACCTCGCGCCCCATGCGCATCATGCGGTCAATGCTGCCCAGCGCGCCGGCGGCGTCCGCGGAGATCAGCTGATCCGCAAAATCAAAGAGGAAGCTCTTATCCGCCGCGCCGAGCACACGCAGCACCAGCGCCTCTGTCAGGCCGACGTCGTCCTCCTGCGCGTAGCCAAGGCACATATCCATGATCGACCATGCGTCGCGCATGCCGCCCTCCGCCGCGCGCGCAATGCGGGAGAGCGCACTGTCCTCCGCCGCGATGCCGCCCTCCTCAAGGGCGACGCGCAGGCGCGCAATGATCTGCTCCGACGGGATGCGGCCAAAGTCAAAGCGCTGGCAGCGGGAGAGGATCGTCGCCGGGAGCTTCTGCGGCTCCGTCGTGGCGAGGATGAAGACGACATAGGACGGCGGCTCCTCCAGCGTCTTGAGCAGCGCATTAAACGCGCCGGTGGAGAGCATATGCACCTCGTCGATGATGTAGACGCGGTAGCGGCCCGTCTGTGGGGGATACTTGACCTTCTCGCGCAGATCGCGGATCTCGTCAACGCCGTTGTTGCTCGCCGCGTCGATCTCCAGAATATCCAGGCTGCTCTCCGCCGAGAGCGCGGCGCAGACCGCGCACTGCCCGCAGGGCTCGCCCGCATCCGGATGCTCGCAGTTGATCGCGCGGGCGAACACCTTCGCCGTGGAGGTCTTGCCCGTGCCGCGCGTGCCGCAGAAGAGGTAGGCATGCGCAATGCGCCCGGACATGATCTGGCTGCGCAGCGTCCTGATGACGGCCTCCTGCCCCACGAAATCCTCAAACCGCGCCGGACGATACCGGCGGTACAGCGCCTGATAACCCATTGATCTCTCTCCGCTTCCATCATTTTCAAATTGATCGGTTATGGACTAGCATAGCACAAAAACGCAAACTTTACAACTGCGCCCGTGCTGGTGTACAATAACACAGGCATGCGCTTTGCGCAGACGATAACCATCCCTGGAGGAAACTATGAATCTATCCGCCATTATTTCACAGCTGATCTCGCTGTTCCTGATGATGCTCATCGGCTACGCCGCCGCCAAGAGCGGCCTGATCACGCCGGACTTCCGCAAGAAGCTCTCCGCCTTCACGCTGGGCACCGCCGCGCCGTGCATCATCCTGTCCTCCGCGCTGGAATCCAGCGGCGGCATGAATGTCCCCGTCACCCTCGGCGTGGCCGTGCTGTTCTATGTGGTCATGGCTGCGCTGGCGAAGATCTTCATCCGCCTGACGCGCACGCCTGCGCAGCAGCGCAAGCTCGACGAGCTGATGCTCATCTTCACCAATGTCGGCTTCATGGGCATCCCGGTGGTGCAGTCCATCTACGGCGCGACAGGCGTGGCGATGGTGTCGATGTTCATCCTGATGTTCAACCTGTCGTTCTTCTCCTACGGCTTTATGCTCATCTCCGGCGGCATGAAGCTCAATCTGCGCGCGCTGTGCAATCCCTGCATCTTCGCCGCGCTGGGCGCGATGCTGCTGAGCCTGACGGGCCTGCGCCTGCCGGGCGTGATCGAATCCACGCTGTCCTCCGTCGGCGCGGTCAATACGCCGATGGCGATGATGATCATCGGCGCGTCCCTCGCCCACAGCGACCTGCGCGCCGCGCTGACAAACCTGCGCCTCTACCGCGTGAGCGTTGTGAGCATGCTGGCGCTGCCGCTGTGCATCATGGGCGTCATGCTCCTGCTGCCCATCGACCCGATGCTCAAGGGCGTCGCCGTCTGCATGGCCGCCATGCCCGTGGCCGGCAACTGCGCGATGGCGTCGGATATGTATACCCCGGAGGATATGACGGCGTCCCATGCGGTCATCGTCTCCACCCTCATGAGCGCGATTACCCTGCCCCTGATCTGCGCGATTATGGCTCAGGTTTTCTGATCAACAACACAAAGGAGAGATCATCATGCATGTCAGCGAACGCTTCCTGAAGTATGTGAGCGTGTACACCACCTCCGACCCCGACGCCTCCTGCGCGCCCAGCTCCGCGCGCCAGCTCGACCTCGCCCGCCTTCTCGAGGAGGAGATGAAGGGCATCGGCCTTGAGGGCGTGCATGTCGACGAGTTCGGCATCGTCTACGGCTGGCTGAGCGCGACCCCCGGCCACGAGGACGACCCGGCGCTGGGCTTCATCGCGCACATGGACACCGCGCCGGACTACTGCGGCGAGAATGTCCGTCCGCAGATCATCCCGGACTATGACGGCGGCGACGTGCTGCTTGCCGGCAGCGGCGATATGCTGACGGTCTCCGCCTTCCCGACGCTCTCCGCGCTCAAGGGCATGACCCTCATCACCACCGACGGCACGACGCTGCTGGGCGCGGACGACAAGGCCGGCATCGCCGAGATCCTCACTGCGTGCGAGAGCGTCATCGCCTCCGGCGCGCCGCACGGAAAGATCTGCATCGCTTTCACCCCGGATGAGGAGATCGGCGCAGGCGTCGATCACTTCGATGTGGAGAAATTCGGGGCGGACTGCGCCTATACCGTCGACGGCGGCGTCGAGGGCGAGATCGCGTACGAGACCTTCAATGCGGCGAGCGCGAGCGTCGAATTCAGCGGCCTGTCCGTGCATCCCGGCTCATCGAAGGACACCATGATCAACGCCGCGCTGGTGGCGATGGAGTATAACGCTCTGCTGCCGGGCGGCGACATCCCGCGCCTGACCGAGGGCTACGAGGGCTTCTTCCATCTGCATGGCATGAAGGGCGACTGCGAGCACGCCGTCATCGAATACATCGTGCGCGACCATGACCGCGCGATGTTCGAATGCCGCAAGAAGATGCTCGCCCACGCCGCCAAAACCATCAACGAGCGCTACGGCTGCGAGGTTGTGAAGCTGACCGTGAAGGACAGCTACTACAACATGGCCGAGAAGCTCGCCGACCACATGTACCTGATCGAGAACGCAAAGGCCGCCTGCGCCAAGGCCGGCATGACCCCGTTCACCGAGCCGGTGCGCGGCGGCACGGACGGCTGCCGCCTGTCCTACATGGGTCTGCCCACGCCGAATCTCTGCACCGGCGGCTGCGCCTTCCACGGCAGATACGAGCACATCGCCGTGGAGAGCATGGAGCGCTGCACGAGGATGATCGAGCTGCTGATGACCGAAATGCGCTGATGCAGCCAGATGATACAACCAAAGAAGAACGCCTGCGGACGGTTTCCCGTCCGCAGGCGTTTTGATTTGAGGATTAATCCGTCACGCGGAAGGCGTAGATGGTCGTGGTGTCATACTTCTCGCCCGGGCGCAGCACGGTGGAGCCGAACTGCGGGTTGTTGGGCGTATCCGGATAGTGCTGGGTCTCCAGGCAGAGGCCGCTGTACTTGCCGTAGTGCTGGCCGTCCTTGCCGTTCGCGCAGTCAAGCGCGCAGGCGGTATACAGCTGCACACCCGGCTGATCGGTGATGACCTCCATCATGCGGCCGGTCTCATCGTGGAACAGGCAGGCCGCCATGCCCATGGCAGCGCCCTTGCGCAGCACGAAGTTGTGGTCATAGCCGCCGGCCGCCGCCATCTGCGGGCAGTCCGCGGTCTGCTCCAGGCCCTCGCCGAGGACGAGGCCGTCGCGCATATCAAACGGCGTGCCGACGACGGGCATGAAGCTGCCGGTCGGGATCAGCGCGCTGTCCTTCGCCGGGGTGATGACGTCGGCGTCGATGATCAGCACATGGTCGGCGATGGTGCCGTGGTCATGGCCGGCGAGGTTGAAGTAGGTGTGGTTGGTCATGTTGCAGTGGGTGGCCTTGTCGGTGGTCGCCTCATAGCGGATGATCAGGTTGCAGTCGTCGTCCCACGTATAGGTCACGGTGACGTCGAGCGTGCCGGGGTAGTTCTCCTCGCCGTCGGGGCTGACGTAGTGCATCTTCAGGCTGTCCTGACCATTGCCCTCGACGGGCTCGATCGCCCACATCTTCTGGCTGAAGCCGACGTTGCCGCCGTGCAGATGGTTTTCACCGTTATTAAGCGCGAGCTGGTAGGTCACGCCGTCGAGCGTGAACTGGCCCTTCGCAATGCGGTTGCCATAGCGGCCGACGGTGTCGCCCATACAGCCATGGTCGCCCAGATAGCCCGCCAGATCCGCGCAGCCCAGCGCGACATCCGCCATGTTGCCGTCCTTATCCGGGACGATGATGGAGGTCACGATGCCGCCGAAGTCGATCACGCTCACGGACGCGCCGGAAGCGTTGGTCATCGTGTATTCGGTTACAGCCTGTCCGTCCGGCTTCACGCCGTAGGGCTTCTTCACAATCGCCATAGGTATCTCTCCTTTATTGCCTATCGTGTCGTTTCAACCAGCCGCCCCGGACGGAGCGGCGCATACTTATGATCATCATAGCATTTTCGGGCGCATGAGTCAACACGGAGATAGTGCGCAAGACCCCATTCTCATGGCAGACAGAAAGAAGGCCCGCTTGAAAGCAGGCCTTCTGCCGATGGATTCGTTGTTTACCCCACAATCCTGCCTTCCGGGCTGATGGTCACGATCCGCACGGGGATCTCCTTCCCGCTCATCTGCACAGCCGTCTGCACAGCGTAGGTCAGCCCTCCGCAGCAGGGCACGGTCATGCGCGAGACGGTGATACTGCGCACATCGTTCTCCCTGAGGATCTGGGCGAGCTTCTCCGCGTAGCTCACGGCATCCAGCTTCGGGCAGCCAATCAGCGTCACACGCCCGCGAATGAAATCCTGATGGAAATTGCCGTAGGCATACGCCGTGCAGTCCGCAGCGATGAGCAGATCTGCCCCGGCAAACCACGGGCTGTTCACCGGCGCCAGCCTGATCTGCACCGGGAAATTGCTCAGGCAGCCCGGAACAGCAGCGGCAGTATGCGATTCCGTCGCCATGCTCCGGCATGCGCTGCCCGGGCATCCGCAGGGCAGCGGATCAGCCTTCACCTTTTTGGCCGCGAGCACCGCCGCCTCATCATAGGCCGGCGCCTCCCGCTCCTCAAAGGAGATTGCCCCCGTCGGGCAGGCGGGCAGACAGTCGCCCAGCCCGTCGCAGTAATCCTCCCGCAGCAGCTTCGCCTTCCCGTTCACCATGCCGATGGCGCCTTCATGGCATGCATCTGCACACAGCCCGCAGCCAATGCACTTTTCTTCGGCAATTCTGATGATTTTGCGGATCATATGATAACCTCCCATGGATCATGCTTGATTGGATGGATACAGTATAGTATACTGACAACAGAATGTACGTTGAATTTTCAACGCAGAAGGGCGGAATCTTATGGCTGTATCCGACGCTTTCGCGCATTGCCCCCTGTTCGCCGGCATCGCGCCGGAGGACCTCTCCGGTCTGCTCGGCTGCCTCGGCGCGCGGCGCATCGCCCGCCCCAAGGGCGGCGTCATCCTGCCGGAGGGCTCGCCCGCGCGTGAGGTGGGCATCCTGCTGAGCGGTCGGGTTCAGCTGATCCGCACGGACTACTACGGCAACCGCAGCATCATGATGTCCATCAGCCCCGGCGAGCTCTTCGCCGAGTCCTTTGCCTGTGCGGGAACGGTACACATGCCGGCGAGCATCGTCGCCGCCGAGGACTGCGAGGCGCTGCTGCTTGACTGCCGCCGCATCCTCACCACCTGCAGTCATGCCTGCGCATTCCACAGCCGCATCATCTATAACCTGCTGCAGACCGTCGCCGCCAAAAACCTGTCCCTCCACCGAAGAGCGATGATCACCGCCGGGCGCACGACGCGGGAGAAGCTGATGACGTATCTCCTTCTTCAGGCCAGGGAGGCTGGGCGAGCGGATATCACCGTTCCCTTTGACCGACAGGGCCTCGCGGACTATCTGGAGGTCGACCGCAGCGGCCTCTCCGCCGAGATGAGCAAGCTGAAAAGAGAAGGCGTCATCGACTACTACAAGAGCGATTTCCGCCTGCTGCGCATGCCGGATTCAGACGAATCCAACTGACTGCCTCCGCCGGCAGCAGTGCAAAGCAGCATCGGCCAGACAAAAAGCCCCGTCCGGAAACCGGACGGGGCTCTGCTTATTCATGGGGTTCGGCGCGGGATCAGTACGTCTCCCTGACCTCGACATCCTTGTAGCGCGGCATACCGGTGCCGGCCGGGATGAGCTTGCCGATGATGACATTCTCCTTCAGGCCCAGCAGCGGATCCTCCTTGCCCTTGATCGCGGCCTCGGTGAGGACGCGGGTCGTCTCCTGGAAGGAGGCGGCGGAGAGGAAGGAATCGGTC
>JAGBAV010000110.1 GCA_017938795.1 Clostridia bacterium | reverse complement strand
GCCAATGCTGGTCACGCCCTCCGGAATTACAATGCTTCCCACTGCGGAAGGCATGGCGTAAAGCACAGAACCATCCTTCGAAAGGAGCATGGAGTTTTCAGCGCTATAGAACTGATTTTGCTCTGATATGTCAAACTCCTTCAGCTGTCCGCATCCGTTGAAAGCCTTCCAATCGATGTTGGTCACGCTGGCCGGAATGACAATGCTTTCAAGGCTCGTGCAGTCACAGAAAGCCAATTTACCAATGCTGGTCACGCCCTCCGGAATCACGACGGACGTAAGACCGTCGTAGTCCTCGAAAGCATAATCCCCAATGACGGTGATACCCTTCGGCAATACAATCTTTCCCGCCGCACTGGGATAGGAATGAAGGACCGAGCCGTCTTTTGAAAGGATCATGGAATCAACCGCACAATAATGCGCGTTTTCCTCCAAAACTTCTATATCCTTTAGCTGATGACAGAACGCGAACACGGAATCGCCAATATCCGTTACACTCTCCGGAATGGTAATGGAAGTCAGGCTTTCACATTCACTAAAGGCCGCCCGCCCAATGCTGGTCAGACTCTTTGGAAGCACGACAGATTTCAGGTTTGTGCATCCCGTGAATGCCAAATCTCTAATTACTGTTACACTCTCTGGAATGATAATGGAAGTCAGGCTTTCACAGCCACTAAAGGAACACTCTTCAATGCTGATCAAGCTCTCTGGAAGCACGACAGACTTCAGGTTTTTGCAATCCTGGAATGCAGAAACGCCAATGGTCGTTACGCCTTCCCGAACGATGATGTCCGTCAGTTCTGAGTCTTCACAGAATGCAAACATCTCAATCTCCGTTACTTCCTCGTCAACCGGCAGCACGATTGCATGCGAAGAACAGTCCATCATCATACACCTCCTGTTTGCTTGCGATCAACCGCATTTTCTTTTCCTATCCTTATTATAACACAATTATTGCATGTATGTCATAGCAAAAACGGACTTTCCCTCAGAGCGCCTTCGCTTCCCATATTTTCTCAGTCTCTGCGCAGTCAGGAAAATCCGTGCATTCATACCAATTGCCGGAATAAGCGCGGCGCAGGCAATCTGTTCCGCTGTTCATGGCGCTCCTGCTGCAGGAACACGGTACATAGTTATAGCGATCCGTTGATTCAAACACATTGCCTCAATATTTTCAGCAGATCGCATTGCGGATGATTTGCCTCATGGATAATTGCTGCTTGAGAGAATGCAAAAAAATCCTCAATCCGAAGATGGAGGATTCATGGTGGTCTGTACTGGACTCGAACCGTTTCGCATTTGCTTCATTGCGCCCACTGGGCGCCGCAAATGCGAAACCTCCATCGATGTGAACGATGTGCTTTACCATGGCGGGCGAAATCCATCATCTAAATCTCTTTTCAGCACATAATCACGCGTGCCCAATTTGTACTTGTCGACTTTGTAGCCATCGATCCACGTATGTAAAGTGATCAGAAAATGCGGTGTTTTCCTGCCAACTGCAATAACCATGCTGGCGATTAACCGACCGTACTCATCCCGTGCTTCTATTGATTCCGGGCGACGGTGATGGCCCAGTTTAAAACTCTTTCGCTTTTTCCCTTGTATGTCATACCAGTCCTCAACAAACGTGCCGGGCGCTTCTTCGTGTCGATAGGTCTGCACAGCGTGATATTCCGGTTCTTCATATCCGTACTCCAGCAAACAATCGGAAAACAGCTTAACGATTTTTGTATAATATTCAGGCTCATCCGCCTTTGCAGAAGCCGCTTTTCTTTCATCGGCGGATGATTCGGCGCTTGTCGATGCCTTCAGCCTCTCTTCAGAGGAAGCAGAAAAACTCATCTGTCTCACTCCTTGTATATCAGTTTTTTCATTAGCAATATTTTACTGCAGCAATCACAAAAAGTAAAGAAAAACACAAAACCTCAATCCGAAGATTGAGGTTTTGTGGTGGTGCTTACTGGACTCGAACCAGTGACCCCATCGATGTGAACGATGTGCTCTACCGTACTGGTTGGAGTACATAACACTTAACTACTTCACTATATCGGATTTCGGTTGTTGCGCAACTCGATAGACGTATTAAGGCACAACATGTCAGGAAATATCAATTGCCAAAAAGCACCTCAAATTGGACAGGGTATCAATATGGGTTATGACAATGGAACAAACGTAAAAATGCCGCCCACGAAGGGCGGCGAAAACATCAGTTAAATATAGAGGTTTGTAATACATCATGTTTTCCTTCTGTCAATCTGCTCTTGGACTAATGGTAAGGTCTCTGACTGATAAGTCGTAATCCACGACTTTGGGTTGTTCCTGATTGATTTGTATGACTATCCTAATAAAGAATGCGGGCCTGCTGCGGGCAGTCGTGGTCTCCATGTATCCGATTAAAGTACCGCGTTCGTCGAATACATGGGCGCGTTCCAGATGTTTGAAATCTACGATATACTGTTTTCTCTTCAAGCCGTTTTCATCGTAAAACCTGCGTACATAAGGAGATGGCACTTCCTTATCCCATCTTCCCATGGTTATCTTCTGATATACAGGTTCGTGATACCCTTCTTCCGTCAAATGATGTAAAAACAGATCAATCCTCTTTGTGTAATATAAGGCATAGAGCAACGCCTCGGCACGTGATTCATGATCAATCGGGAATGCCGCAAGTGATTGCTCCAGAGCAGCTGACACATAGCATCGGGGATCAGACAAATAACTTAATGAGTCCTTAAAGGAATTGCTTTTCATGCAAGAAACACTTGCAATGCTGTCGGCGATCACCACGTTGCTCAGTCGTTCCAAGCCCGCAAAGGCCCATGCTCCGATGCTGGTAACGCCATCCTGAATTTCGAGGGCAGTTATTCTTTTTTTGTCAGCATACCATGGCGCCCGGCCTTGCAAATAGTCCTTCATATCGCCAACGCCGGAGATGATGAGCTGACCATCCTCATACAATGTCCACTGCAGATTTTCTCCGCACGTACCGCTGCGCTCAATCTTTCCTGCATTCTGCATAAGGCTCAGTCCCCCTCTTCTATATCTGCATTGTACTGAAAAGGCCATCAACTGTCAACACAAGAACAAGGCTTCACCCAGAACCGAAAAAAGAAAAAAACCTCAGTCTTGCGACTGAGGATTCATGGTGGTGCTTACTGGACTCGAACCAGTGACCCCATCGATGTGAACGATGTGCTCTACCAACTGAGCCAAAGCACCAAATCACTCGGAACATGATCATTCTATCACCGAGTGAGGAAAATGTCAACCCCTGATTTTGCGAAAATTGAAATTCGCTATGCAGCTTTCAAGGTGCATGCCGCGCGGTCAGCGCAGCGTGAAGCGCACGGCGACGGCCTTGCCCAGGATCTTGACATTGCGGGTCTCGTCCTCGCCGCCGATGTCGATGGGGGCGTAAAGCGGGTTGGACGCCAGCAGCTGGGTGAAGAGCACGCTGCCGTCGCTGCCGCGCAGGCGGCGCACATGCTTGAGCGTGATCTCATTATCCAGGGCGACGGCGGCGATCTCGCCGTCCTGCACAGCGTCCTGCCGGCGGATGAAGACGACGTCGCCGGAGCAGATGCGGTCGCCGGTCATGGAATCGCCCTTCGCGATGAGCGCAAAGTCGCAGGCGAGGTCATCCTCCACGTCCACGGACTCCGTGCCGTCCCCGGGGCTGTAGATCGGCTCGCCGCAGGCGACGGCGCCCAGCACAGGCACACGGCGGCGGCCGCGCACGGGGATCGCGCCCTCGGGGAGCTCCTCATCCCCGGTGAGCGCGGAGAGCGGCAGCTCCAGCCTGCGGGCGAACTCTGCGACGATGGACAGCTTCGGCACGCGCTGCTTCGTCTCATAGCGGCTGATGACCTGCTTCGTCGTGCCCAGCAGGGCGGCAAGCTCATCCTGCGAAAGGCCGCGCTCCTTGCGCAGCTGCTTAAGAATATCGCCAAACTCCATCATGAGGGGGCAGCCTCCTTACGTCTGTTTGTCCTGATACCACTATAGCACAGCGCGTCACCAAATGCAACACAAAAATAAAAATTCAAGAAAAATGTCACCAAACGGTTGACGAACGGGCGTTCCCGTGGTATGATGTCCGTGTCACCAAACAGGTGACGCCCACGGATGACGCCGGGGATGCTGCTGCGCAAGTGGCGGGCAGCAGCCGCAGACGGCGTATTATAAGCGCTGGTGTGGGGGTAAGGGGGAGGAACAAGCCGATTATCCTGTGGATATGTGGATAATCAGCGCGTCACCCGTTTGCCGACCAAGGCGCGTACAGAAAGGAGAATCCTGATGGAGGCAACATACGGAATATCCGCAGACAGGGTTGCGGAGCTGGAGCGGCGCATCTGCGCGCTGGAGGCAAGAGCCGGCGGGGGCTTCTTCACTGACCCCGCGCTGCGCATGCGGCAGGAGGCGGAGGCGCTGGTCCTGCGGCATGGGGAGGCTGTGGATAAGACGGCGGCCTCGCGGATTCTGGGCGTGACCCGCGTGACGGTGTATGCGATGCTGGCGGACGGGCGTGTGGCCTATGCGGCGGATGGGCGCAGGGTCGACGTGGCGAGCATCGCCGCCTATCTGACAAAGAAGGCGGAGAGCAATGCAAGGCGAAGCAGGAGCAAAAGAACGAGAAAGACGGAGGGAAAGAAACATGAGTGTGCTTGAGATTGCGTTGATGATCGGCTTTGGCGTGCCGCTGCTGGTGCTTTGCAGCGCGTTTGTTGTGATGGCGGGTTTGATGCAGATGGAGGATGAGCAGGCCGCCGCACGACGCGCGGACTATTGATCGGGATTGCGGGGCCGACTGTGCGCCCTGCGGATGCATAGAGGAATCGCCCCCGGCGGGAGTATGCCGGAGGCGATGTTTCTCGTTCTGTTGTGCGCCTTCTGCGGCGGTAATCGGGAGGTATGGTCGCTGCGCTTTTGCGCGATGGAGCCGGGCAGGTCTGTATGGCGGAGAGCGCGGATCTGAGCACCGGCGGGCGTGCATGTCCGTGGGGTTGGTTACGTGATGCAGGCGAAGGGATGCGAAGCTGCGCTTTGCGCGATGGAGCCGGGCAGGGCTGTATGGCGGAGAGCGCGTGCGTCAGCGCCGGTGGGTGCGTTGGTATCCGGGCGGTTGGCTGCGGGGTGCAGGCGAAGGAATGCGAAGCTGCGCTTTGCGCGATGGAGCCGGGCAGGGCTGTATGGCATAGAGCGCGGTCTCAGCGCCGGTGGGTGCGTTGGTATCCAGGCGGTCGGCTGCGGGGTGCAGGAGAAGGAATGCGAAGCTGCGCTTTGCGCGATGGAGCCGGGCAGGGCTGTATGGCATAGAGCGCGGGTCTCAGCTGCGGTGCGGCTGCGTCAATACCACGAGATGTAATACGGGTCGGCCTTGAACGGGCAGGAGGAAAACAGCCTGCTGACGGCGTCCTCGTACTCCGCGATCTGCTTGGATTTGCGGATGGCCTTGTTCGGCTTGTCCGCATTCTCAAAGCAGCAGCAGAGGTGATTCATGATCCCGATCATCCGCCCGATGGCGACGTTGCGCGGGTATCGCTCCTGATACGCGGCGAACAGATCGTCGTGGAAGCTGCGCAGCGCGTCGAGGGTGAGCGGCGGCCCGCCGGCGAGGGTCTGCGCGAGGGCGGGGTTGGCGATGAGGCCGCGGCCGAGCATCAGCGCGGCTGTGCGCGGATAGGCGGCGGCCAGCTCCCGGCAGGCCTGCGCGGTGAAGAGATCGCCGTTATACACGAGCGGATGCGGGCATGCGTCGTGCGCGGCGGCATAGGCGGGCATATACGGCTCGCCCTTGTAGAACTGCGAGCGCGTGCGCGGATGGACGATCAGCTCATGCACGGGGTACCTTGAAAACAGCATAAGCAGCGCCTCGAACTCATCCGGCGAGGCGAAGCCGATGCGCGTCTTGATGGAGACGGCGACGGGCGAGCGGGCGTAGACCTCGTTAAGGAAGGCTTCGAGCATCGGCCTGTTGGCGAGCATGCCGGAGCCCTTGCCCTTCGCGGTGACCGTGCCGGAGGGGCAGCCGAGGTTCAGGTTGATCTCGGTATAGCCCATGTCGTGCAGCTGCTGCGCCGCCCAGAGGAAATAGCCCGGGTCGCGCGCGAGGACCTGCGGCACGGCGTGCATGCCCTCGTTGTACTGCGGGAGGACGGCGCGCAGGTCGCGCGGGGTCATGACGAGGTTCTGCGTCGGGCTGATGAAGGGGATGAAGTACTTCGCAACGCCGGTGAAGTGCCGGCTGTGCGTGCTGCGGAAGGGGGAGTCGGTGACGCCCTCGAGCGGGGCGAAGTAGATGGGCAGGGACATGGATTCCTCCTGATGCGGTCTGCGCGACAATTCGGCGCGCGCCGTGTATGATTGGGCGGGGATCGGTTGCGCAGCCCCCGCGGATATGATACAGTGATCATGCCGAAGGGGAGTCATCCCCGGCATGCCTGCCCACCGGCGGGCAGAAAGGAAGGTCATATGTTCAGAAAATACTACGATGCAGACTTTGGCCCCGCGATGGAGCGGGTAAAGTGGATGATCATCGATCTGATGATCCGGCGAGGCGTCCTGCGTCCTGTCCGCGTGAGGAAATAAGACCGGCGCCGACGAGGCGCAAAGGAGAACAGCATAGAACCGGCGCAGCCCTTCGGGGCTGCGTCTGCTTCATATGATAAGGAAGTGTACGCTTTGTGTAAAGCGGCGCGGGGGGTGCGCTTCTCCCGCAATCATTGCAGGTTTGCGGTAAGCGCTCCTGCCGCCGGCGCCCTTTACACAAGAGAGCCTCAGGATGCGTCTATGGATTGCAGGTATGCGATAGCCGGAGCTGCCTCCGGCGGGGCACTCCTTCCGTCTGCCTGCGGCAGCCACCATCCCGGGGAACTCGCATAGCCGCGCCCCAAGGGTCGCTCCTTGCGATTCCCGACGCTCCGCCTGCCTGTTTCCGCCACTGGCGGCGGCAGGCTCCGGTCCCTCAGCGAGGGAGGCTTGAGCTCCACGAAGCAGTTGGCGGTTCATCCGCAAGAAGCCATGATCTGAGCGTACTTGCAGACAAATCTAACGCCCGCCCATCCCCATCAAGCCGAAGCCCGGCAGTAAGACGCATTGATGCGGTGCCGGGCCCTTGCCGACGCGCAGAGAACCAACAGGGTAACGTTTTTCAACACAGACACGAAGCATTGCTTACTTCGCTCAGAACCAGCCCCCGTATAAGGTAGTGGGGGATGGGAGGTCGTAGGAGGCAAGGGGGAGAGGGATCCCTCGTCTCCCCCTTGGCCTCCTACACT
>JAGBAV010000109.1 GCA_017938795.1 Clostridia bacterium | reverse complement strand
GTCGGTGCCCTGCGCGATATTTCTGCCGTCCCCTGGCGTCATAAGACGGGGGCATGACATCCATACCTCGACATCCGGGCTCCTGTTCTGAAAATGTAGGAGAAAATACAGACGACTGGCGCACACCCCAGGACATCTGCCTGACGGGACGACCGCCCGTCAGGTTCTGGGATCATTATATCAGCCGCGCCCGCTGCGTGTCAACGCTTTTTTCGTTGAATAAATCTGTATATTCCATCCATATTCAAAGTTGAATTTTGTTCAGCCTGCGCTATTTTCATCTGCACTTTCTTCCGCATTCAGCCCCTCCTGCTCCTGCGTGGGCGGCGTCTCCTTTGCGGCTCTGCGTTCCACACTGACGCTCTGCGGCTTCCTCGTCACGACGGCGTCCATCGCCTCCTCAAAGAACGCAGACGGGACATACGCCGTATCGCCCACCGTCCTGATGCGCGCGTCCACCGGAATCAACAGCCCATCCTTCTGCCATGTAATCTGCTTCGTCGTGTTGTCGCTGGTCACCCAGCCGACCGTGATGCGGCTGTCCTCCCTGCTCAGGGTGATCGTCCTGCGCGTCTGTGTCTCCTCCTCCTGTTCCTCGCTCTCTGCCTCCCAGCCAAGCGCTTCGCCCGTGCGGATCAGCGGCAGGAAGAGCACGCCGTCCTCCGACACCGCGCCCTCCTCAATGGCTGTGCCGAGGACGGTGAGGCTGATTGCCGACGGCGCGTCCGCATCATTGGCCTCCGGCGATGCCGTTGCGCCGGTCACCTGCTCCGTGGTCTGCGGTCCTGCCGTCTCCTGCTGTGCGGCGGGCGGCGCGGCTGTCGCCGCCGGCGTGGTCTTCGCTGCGCATCCTGTCATCGCGGCAGCCCCTGCGATCAGGCCTGCCGCGAGCATCGCTCTCTTGCTGCGTGTCATGCTTGTCCCCTCCTTGATGGATCATCGATCGATATCAAGCATATGCAGCCTGAGCCCGCCTTATTCGCCCGCATGCCATCAACGCAAAGACTCCGCACGGACACTATCCGCACGGAGTCTTTTCTTCTGTCATTTTCCCGCCTTCTGCGCCTCAATGCGCTCGGCAAGGTCTGTCAGGTACAGCCATCGCTCCTCCGCCTGCGCAAGCTCAGCCTCGGCGGCCTCCTTCTGCGCGGAGAGCTCGGTCAGCTTCACAAAGTCGCTGGCGTTGCGCTCGATCAGCGCGTCGATCTCTTCGATGCGCGCCTGCAGCGCCTCCATCCGCTCGTCGATGGTCTCCCATTCACGCTTCTCCTTGAAGGACATGCGCAGCTCCCTCTGCCGCTCGCGTTTTGCGCCGGCAGCCTGCTGGGGCTGCGCTGCGGCGCGCGCCGTCTCCTCCTCCATGGCCTGTCTCGCCTCCAGATACTCGGAGAAGGGGCAGACATACTGGACGATCTGTCCGTCCTCAAAGGCGAACAGCCTGCCCGCCACGCGGTCAAGGAACCAACGGTCATGCGAGACGACCACCACCGCGCCTTTGAATCCCTGCAGGTAATCCTCCAGAATCTGCAGCGTGGCGATATCCAGATCATTGGTCGGCTCGTCCAGCAGCAGGACATTCGGCGCGCCCATCAGGATGGACGCCAGATACAGCCTGCGCTTCTCGCCGCCGGAGAGGCGGTTGACCGGCGTGTACTGCACATCCGCCGGGAAGAGGAACTGCTCAAGCATCTGCGAGGCAGAGAAGCGCCCATCCGGCGTCTCCACATACTCCGCGATGTCGCGCATGAAATCAATCAGCCGGAGCTTCTCGTCGCACTTAGGGAATTCCTGCGTGAAGAACCCGATCTTCACCGTGTCGCCGATGGCGATCATGCCCTCGTCCGGCTGCAGCTCCCCGGAGAGGATACGCAGCATCGTTGTCTTGCCGCAGCCGTTGCTGCCGACAAAGGCCATGCGCTCGTCGCGCAGGATGGTGTAGGTATAGCCGGAGAACAGACGCCGGCTGCCCATACTCTTGCCGAGCCCCTCGCATTCGATGATCCGCCGCCCGAGGCGCGCGGACGCCTGCGAGAGCGTGAGCCTGACCTCCTCCTGCGGGCCCTCGATTGCGCTCATCTCTTCATAGCGCTGCAGCCTCGCCTTCTGCTTGGTGCTGCGGGCCTGCGCGCCGCGCCGCACCCACTCCAGCTCACGCCGCAGGATGGAGCTGCGCTTCCTCGCCTGCGCATTCTCCATATCCAGCCGCGCAGCCTTCTGCTCCAGATAATAGGAGAAGTTGCCGTCGTGCATGTACAGCCCGCCGCCGTCCAGCTCCGCAATCCTGTTGCAGACGCGGTCAAGGAAATAGCGGTCATGCGTGACCATCATCAGCGCGCCGCGGTAGGCCGCCAGCCGCTTCTCCAGCCATGCGATGGTCGGCGCATCGATATGGTTGGTCGGCTCGTCCAGCAGCAGCAGATCCACCGGGCGGATCAGCGCGGAGGCCAGCGCCACGCGCTTCTTCTGCCCGCCGGAGAATGTGCGCACGTCGCTTTCAAAGTCCGTGATGCCCAGCTGGGTCAGCAGCGCCTTCGCCTCATACTCATCCGCCTCGCCCACATCCTTCGGCGCATCATGCAGCACCTGCTCCACGCTCGTGCGCCGCTCGCTGTAGTCCGGCATCTGCGGCAGATAGGACACGCGCAGCCCGCTCCTGCGGGTGACAGCGCCGGCGTCCGGCTCCTCCTGCCCGCAGAGGATCTTGAGCAGCGTGGATTTGCCCGTGCCGTTGATGCCCACGACGCCGATCCGGTCCCGTTCGCCGATGTACATCGTCGCATCCGTCAGCAGCTTCTTGAGCGTGTAGGATTTGGTGATATGCTCCGCAGCCAGTATTGCCGCCATGTTTGTCCCCCTCTGCCCGGCGGCCTCGCTGCCCCGGGCTCTGTTCTCGGTATCAGGCCTGCGCCTCGTCCGCCTCCGCCTGCGCGCTCTCTTCCGGCGCGGCGTCAGCCTCTGCTGCCTCCTGCTGGGTCTCAAGCTCCGTCACGGGCATCTCCAGCGCCGTGCGGGCGTCCTCCTCGGTGATCTCCTGCAGCATCTCCTTCGTGATCTCGCAGGTCAGCGCGGCGATGCGGTTGGCCTGCTCCTGCACGAGCTTTTCCAGCGTATTGCGCATGCCGCGCGCATTGCCGAAGTCAAGCCGCTCGCTGAGCGTCATCGAAGAGAGCATCTGGCGGATAACCTTGCGCGCATCCTCGCTGACGACATAGCCCTGCCGCTTGGCGTTCATCGCAAGGATATCCATCAGCTCGTCGTCCGTATAATCCGGGAAGTCGATGTACTTATTGAAGCGGGAGATGAGGCCCGGGTTGCTCGTCAGGAAGTCGTGCATCTCGTCCGTATAGCCGGCGACGATCACGACCAGATCATCGCGGTTATCCTCCATGAGCTTGACCAGCGTGTCGATCGCCTCGCGGCCAAAGTCATTCTCCATTCCCTTGCGTGCCAGCGCGTACGCCTCGTCGATAAAGAGGATGCCGCCCAGCGCGCTGTTGACCACCTCGGTCACCTTACCCGCCGTCTGGCCGACATAGCCCGCGACGAGGCCGCTCCTGTCCGTCTCCACCAGCTGGCCCTTGCTCAGGAAGCCCAGCTGCTTATAGATCTTCGCCACGAGTCGGGCGACGGTCGTCTTGCCCGTGCCGGGATTACCGGTGAAGACCATATGGAAGCTCATATCCATGACCTTGAGGCCATGCTCCTTGCGCATCGCACGCACCTTGATCAGGTTGGTCAGCGTGCGCACCTCGCGCTTGACGCCGTCAAGGCCGATCAGGCTGTCCAGCTCCGCCATCAGTTCCTCAAGCGTCTTCTCCGGCTCCGCGGGCTTTGCCTCTTCCTTGGCAGGCTGACCCTGCTGCGGCTTCTCCGGCTGCTTCTTCCCATCCCCGCTGCCCGGCACATCGACGCGGCGCGTCTGCTCCTGCATGCCGGAATAGTGGCGTCCCGCCGCGCGGGAGAGCAGGAACGTGCGCAGGCTTCCGCCATAGGACGTGATGAAATTGAGCTCGCGGCCCGTCAGGTCGCCGTCCACATCCGCTGCGGCATACAGCAGCTGGCTGACGCCATCCACGAACTGCTGCGCGCAGGCGGTGCCGTCCTTGTCGTCCATCGCCACGCAGCAGCGCAGCAGCAGCGGCGTGCCCTCGGCAAAGGAGCGATTCTTATGGCCGATATTGAGAGCAGCCTCCGGCGTCGCCCTGCCGATGCTCAGCACATCGCGCCCCGGAATCTCCGCCACAAAGCGAAGCATCGCGCCGGAGATCGAGCCGTTTGCCTGCGCCATGCGCAGCAGCAGAGACTGCGTATACATATCCAGAAAGAGCTTGATATCGCTGGCGCCAACGCGCTGCCAGTTCCCGCTCTCCACGAGCTGATTGCAGGCGTCCTCCATCGCAGCGTACGCCGCGCGGCCTTTCCTCATTTGTTCTTCCATGTTCCGTTCTCCTTTCGTCTCCGGTATTCGTTATGCGCTGTGCGTGAGCCTGCGCTTCACGCGGGACAGAATCTGCCTCAGCCTCGTAATTTCCTCCGGCTTGAAGAGGAAAACATCCTTCGCCGGAATCCGGTAGGTGTGCAGATAATACACAAGGAACAGACCGCCCGCCGCCATATAGGATACAACGGACGACAGCGCTGCGCCCATCTTGCCAAAGAGCGGGATGGTCACGCAGTTGCAGATGATGTTGATTGCAACGGAGCCGGTGAGCATGCCAAGATACACGCCCTTCTTGCCCTGCGCCAGCAGCAGCGTGCCGATAATCTTGAAGTAGCTCATCGGGATGATGCCTGCGACGAGCAGCACGGTCACCGGATAGGCCGGCAGATACTCTGCGCCGGCGAGCAGCATAATGACAGGCCGCCCGAGGACGAGGATGCCGACGATCATCAGCAGCGTCAGATACAGGTTTACCTTCATGCTCATGGTGACCTCGCCGATGGCGTCATCCTTCGCCGTGCGGGAGAATAGCACCTCGCGGAAAGCGTCCGGGATGAGCCAGCCATACTCAGAGAGCGACACGCCCAGCGTATAGTAGCCGATCTCCGTGTCGGTGATGCCGAACATATAGCCCATCATCAGCGTATCCACACGGTAATTGAGCGTGAGCATCAGCGTGGTGAGCATGGAGATGAAGCCGAAGGGAACGATCTTCGCCGCAAAGCGCAGATCCGCGCGCAGCGGATTGGGCATGCGGCGCATCCTTGCCAGTGCAAAGACGACGGTGATCAGGTCGCCCACGACGATCAGCGCCAGCGCGACCATGATCGTGCGCTCCATCGTGAAGAACGCGAGGATGGTGATCAGCGTATTGGTGATGCGCGCGGTGAAGAAGATCACGTTCTTGAACTTGACGTCCTCAACCATGATCATGAAGCTGAGCTGATTGGCCAGCACCTGAATCGGCGCAATCAGGCAGACCGCCGCCAGCGCGAAGGAATCAAACGCCGCCGCGCCGAGCACGCCGATCACCGTATAGACGATGAACTGCAGCATGAAGATCCGCAGGAACTTATTCAGAACGTCGGGCTCTTCCTGCCGTTTATAGTACGGATAGGGCTGGTAGAGGCCAAAGTTCGCCGTGGTCGCGATGATGGTGATCATCGAGGAGATCCTGCCCAATTCGCCCTTGAGCTCCGGCCCAAGGAACCGATTGGAGAAGCTTGAGGCGATCAGGCCGATGAGCACCGCCATGATTTTTGTGAATATGGTAAAGAAATAATCATTGCCCGTCAGCCTGCGGGCCAGTTTCCCGATGTTCATAGCGTTTCCTTTCCTTGCGCAGCACAGCGCTGCCATCCCCGCCCCGCCGTAATGCAGGGCGTATCAAACACTTATCTTTTATTATACCCTGTCCGCTATGGCAATGCAAACCTTTTGTGGCGATTTTTCCTGCACCCTGGCTCTGCAGGGGACATAGCATGCAGTGGAGCCGCCCCTGCAGCGCTCCATGAACAGCCCTGTCCCGGGCTGTGATGACGACATCACCCTGCGATTGATTCGGAGGTGCCGATATGAGCTCCTGTTATTCTTCCTGCCGCCGTCATTCCTGCGGCGCGCATTGCCCGTTCCCTCAGTGGGTGCAGCCCATTCTGTGCAACCCGACGCACTACTGCCACGCCGGCAGCGACAGCGGCCCGACACTCGTGATCCATAAGATTATCCTCACCCCTGGCGGCGGCCAGAGCTGCACGCCGCGCACATTCACCCTGCGCATCACCGGCCCGAGCTATCCGTGCGGCGAAACCTTCACCCTGCGCGCGGGAAGCTGTACTGAGCTTGACGAGCCGCTGGTCATTGCGGGCCTTGAGCCCGGCCAGTACACCATCGAGGAGCTTGGCTCCCGCTGGTTCTCCTGCGATTCCACGCTGACCGGCCCCGTCTGCGGCAATACAGTGACCATCACGTCAAGCCCCGTGCCGACCGTCGTCACCATCGTCAGCCGCCAGCGTCTGCAGTGCTGCGGCTCCTGCGGCAGATGGCACGGACAGAGCTGCAGCCATTCCTGCTGCGGCTGGCACGGGCAGGGCGGCTGCCATACCTGCGGCAGCTGTTCCGGCTGATCATGACAAACAAGGGGAGGCGCTCAAGCCTCCCCTTTACCATGCTGTCGTCTATACCGCCGTCTCGCCGTCCGGCGTCATCTGCAGGCGAAGGATATCCACAATCTCACCGTCCGCCGCATCCACAAACACCCAGTACTCATCCCCCGCAAACATCCCGGCAAAGCTCCAGCAAAGGCGCTCCCGCTGCTCATCCTCCAGCGGAATAACGCACAGCCGCGAACCTGTGACCTCCAGCCTGCCGGAGAGCATCCGTCGCGCCTCCTCGCTGCTCAGCGCCGGCGTAAGCGCGGTACGGCGTATATGGCTGCTCAGATACTGCGAGCATTCCGCGCCGACCACCGTCCCTGATTCCATGCTCACCTGCACCTTCACCTGATCGGGATAGAGCAGCACGCCGTCCTGCACAGCAGCGAAGTTCGCGACGATCATCCCGTCATACTGCTGCACAAAGCAGGGCTCCATCTCGCCATAGCCCATATCTGCCAGCCATACGGCTGCGCTGCGCAGACATTCCTCCCGCGAATACCTCTCCTCAAACCGCGCCTCCTCCGGCATCATGAACAGCAGCCTCCCGCCCTGCCCGGTGACCTGAACATTGATGCGGCCGGCGTCCGTCTCCGCCGCGAAGCCGAAGGCCTCAAAGACACCGCCGCTGTCCGCCGCATCGCGCACGCGGTCGCTCGTCACGCCGGCATACCGGGCAGCAGCCTCGCGCGCCTGCTCCCGCGTCACGCGCTCGCCCGTCAGCCCGCGTACGCGTCCCTCCCTTCGCCCGTCCGAGAACGGGCCGTCGTAGATCAGCGACGGATACTCGACCGCACCGGCCTCCTCGCCGTCCTGCTGTGCAGCCTCTGCGCCGTACATGCCCTGCGCCTCCGGCTCACCGGCGTAGATTGTCTCCCCGCCCTGCGCCAGATGATCCCCCAGTGCACGGCAGGCGGTCAGCATCCCGCTGATCTGGCTCTCATCCTCGCTGGAGAGCATGCCGCCGCCGGACACCTGCGCCGCAAGCGCCATGGCATACTCGCCCATCTGCCCGGCGAACTTCATCGCACCGCCGGATGCATCATGATGAAGCGGCAGGCGCGCAAGGCCGGACTCCACATGCTGCGCCAGCAGCGCCGTCTCTCCCAGCAGCTCCACGCTCTGCCGCGCCCCGGAGACAAGCAGCAGCTTCGCCAGATTGACCTCAATCCCCGACACCGCGTCCGCGATGTCCGTCATCTCCCGCTGCCGCTGAGCGGCAAGCCGTTCCTCCAGCTCCGCGCTGTAGTCAGCCTGCACCACATTCGCGCCGACGGACACGCACAGCAGCACCGTCAGAACGCCCGCAGCACGCCCCGCATGGATCTTCATAGCCTTCACGCGCCCTCCTCACACAGCAAAGCTGTGGTCGCCGATATTCAGTCGAACCTCCCGCGTCCAGATCCACGACGAGGTCGCCGTCGACGGGTTATAGTAATACAGGCAGCCGCCCGTCGGGTCCCAGCCGTTGAGCGCATCGCGCGCGGCGCGGCGGCTCTGCTCGTTGGGCGTGAGGTTGATCTGACCGTCCTTCACCGCATCAAAGGCGCCGGATTGATAGATCACCCCGGCGATGGTGTTGGGGAATCTGCTGCTGCGCACGCGGTTGAGCACCACCGCGCCGACAGCAACCATGCCGACATACGGCTCCCCGCGCGCCTCACCGTGGATCAGCCGCGCGAGCAGCTCCACATCCCGCTCATAAGACGAGCCTGATGAAGCAGAGGCGGCGACAGCGCCGCCTGCCGGAAGGCCCATCGCTGCTGCCGTGCGCTCGCCGACAACGCCGTCGGCCGTCAGCCCGTTCCTTTTTTGGAACAGCACGACCGCCTCATAGGTCTCCTGCCCGAATACCCCGTCCGCCGCACCGTCGTAGTAGCCCCATTGGCGCAGTTTCTGCTGAACGCGGCGCACCTGCTCGCCTTTGCTTCCCCAGTATACAGCCGCCTCGGCTGTCGGCGTCATCGCCAGGAAGAAGACCACAGCCGCGAGCAGCGCCGCACGCAGTCTGCACAGCATGACACGCCGCCCGCTCACAGCAGCACCTCCCTCATACCGGATGCGCCGCGCCGAAGCCCGCGAAATGCCGGAGCATCATATGGCGTATACCACGGGAACTCCTCCATCAGCTGCGGAAACATCAGTGAAAACAGGACGGGGCGCGCATCATGCCGACGAACCCCTGGCGAGAACAGCGCCGCCGTCGTCAGCACAACAGCCGCAGCACGGCAGAGCCTGCCGTACCATCCTCTGTGATAAAGAAAGCGATCCATATCCCTCAACTCCGTTGCTCACGTCATTCAGGGATAAGGATCGCCATGTGATTCACAATTTATACCGCCGTGTCAGACCTCTTCCACCACGACGCCGCATTCCGCCGTGCGCATCATCCTGCACATCGGGTACTCCTCACTTAGGACCTGCACGGCGCGGCGGCACGCCCCGGCATGGCGGTACACGCCGAACACAGCAGAGCCGCTGCCCGTCATCCTCGCGCCGCATGCCCCTGTCGCCTCAATCGCACGGATTGCGCGGTCCAGTTCAGGCCGCATGCGCCGGGAGACCGGCTCAAGCACATTGCCAAGGCAGCGCCCAAGGGCAACGACGTCGCCGCGCTCCAGCGCAGCCTGCGCCCCCTCGTTATCCGGCCGGTCTTCCGGGCGGATTCCGTCCTCATGCAGCGAGGTAAAGACCTCCTTGGTCGACAGCCCCCTGCACGGCTGAAAAGCCGCCAGATACAGCGGACGCTTCAGCGCCAGCGGCGTCAGCCTCTCGCCCACACCCTGCGCGCGCTGAAGACCGCCGCGGATACAGAACGGTACGTCTGCACCGACCGTCAGGCCGATAGCCTCCAGCTCATCCTCGGAAAGCCCCAGTCCCCAGAGCTTGTTGAGCCCCACCAGCGCAGCCGCGGCGTCGCTGCTGCCTCCGCCCATACCTGCCGCGACGGGGATATACTTGCGCAGCGTGATCTTCGCCCCGCGCACCACGCCGGCGGCCTGCTCCAGCGCCGCCGCCGCCTTGAGCACGAGGTTGTTTTCATCCGCCGGCACGTAGGTGCCGCCCGACTGCACAAACAGCTTCTTCTCCGGCGCATCCTCGATCGTCATCTGATCGCAGAGGGTCACTGACTGCATCAGCATATCCAGATCATGATAGCCATTGGGCAGCACGCCCACGACGTCCAGCGTCCAGTTGATTTTGGCCCGCGCCTGTATCTTCAGCCGCATACGCTTCCTCCATCCCGTGATGTTGATTCCCGTCAGGGCGCTGACCACGCCCCGCATGCACTCAGCGCGTGAGCAGCGCCTCGATCTCCTCCGTCGTCCTCGGAACGGCGGCAGAGAGCACCACACAGCCCTCCTCCGTGATCAGAAGATCATCCTCAATGCGGATGCCGATCTGCTCTTCGTCGATGTAGAGCCCCGGCTCATCGGTGATGATCATGCCCGGCTCCAGCGGCGCGCGGCTGGCTGCCGTCGCATCGTGCGTATCAATGCCCAGATGGTGCGCCACGCCGTGCATATAGTACTTGCCGATCTCATCCTCAGACTGGATCTTGCCGATCGCCATCAGCCCCTCGGCGAGGACCTGCTTACAGACATCGTTGAGCTGCGCGGTGGTCATGCCCGGCTTCGCCGCCTCGACAACAGCGAGATTCGCACGAAGCACGATGTCGTAGATCTCCTTCTGGCGCGGGCTGTATGTGCCGCTGACGGGATATGTTCTCGTGATGTCGGCGCAGTAGCCGTCGACCTTCGCGCCCAGATCCATCAGCAGCAGGCTGCCCTCCTCCATCACGCAGTGATTGGTGCCGTAGTGGAGCATGCAGCCGTTGATGCCGCTGCCGGCGATCGTCGGGAACGCCGTCCCCTCCGCGCCGTTCATGCGGATGGCATACTCAAACTCCGCCTGCGCCTGATACTCCATCTGACCCGGCGCGAGAACGGACAGCACGCGGCGCAGGCCCTTATCCGTCAGGTCGATCGCCCGGCGGATGGTCTCAATCTCCGCCTCATCCTTCACCATGCGCATAGCAGCGAGCATGGGATGCGCATTCTTCAGCGCGACGGTCGGATACGCGGCGGCAAACTCCTTCGCCTTGCGCATATTGAAGCTGTCGCTGTCCGTCATGGCGTCCCTGTAGCAGTCGAACCACGCGGCCTCCAGCGTCTCCCTCGCGGCGCAGCGGCCGATGAACGACACGATGCTGTCGATGTAGCGCACATCCTGCACGCCGCTGATGGCCCGCGCCTCCTCGCAGGTCAGGCGCTTTCCCGTCCATCGCTCCATGCTCGGCACGGGTTCCTCGATAAAGAGGATCTCCTTGGGCTCCGCGCCCGTCCTGCTGAGCACCAGCGCCATATTCTCCCTGCGGATACCTGTCAGATAGAAGAAATGATGATTCGCCTCAAAGGGGTAGCATTCATCCATTGTCGCCGGAACGCTCTGCCCGGAATAGAGGATCATCATTTCATATTCGCCGATTTTATCCATCACCGCTGCGCGGCGCGCCTGATACTGCTGCATACAATCTCTCCTTATCTGGTTCATTGGCACCATTTTACCACAGCGCAACCGATTGCACAAGGACGGGGTTTCCACGTATTCCCTCGCATTTCAATTGCCTTTCCTCTCCACTTATCGCCTATTTCCTCTGCAATTCAAGTCTATCTCTCCACTATTAAGTTGTAATTCCCTTATATTTTCCCCTTTCGCTCCACCTGTAACCATCCGGTATAATCCATCCCGATGCGCCGCCTTGACACGGATGGGCGCTTGGCCTATAATACTCCTGTCTTGATCTGTTGCGGAAAGGAGCATTAAATTGAAGCTGTCTCTGCGCAATATCGCGCTGTGCATTGCCGGCAGCGCCATACTGGCCTTCGGCTTATACCACGTTCACTCCTTTTCCGGCGTGACAGAAGGCGGCATCCTCGGGATGACCCTGCTGCTGCAGCATTGGTTCTCAATATCCCCCGCCGTTTCCGGTTTTATCATGAATATGGCCAGCTACCTCTTCGGTCTGTACATGCTTGGGCTGGAGTTCATCGTCTATTCGATCATCGGCGGCAGCGCGTTCTCCCTGTTCTATGCATTCTTTGAGCGATTCCCGCCGCTCTTCCCGCAGCTGGCCGGGATGCCGCTGGCCGCTGCGATCGTCGGCGCGCTGTTCGTCGGCGTCGGCGTGGGGCTTGGCGTGCGCGCAGGGTCGGCGCTCAGCGGCGATGATGCGCTCGCCATGTCGCTGATGAAGCTCTGGGGCTGGCGCATCGAGTCCGTCTATCTGATCAGCGACCTGTCCGTGCTGGCGCTCTCCGCCAGCTATCTCCCGCTGACGAATCTGCTCTGCTCGCTGCTGACGGTTATCCTCTCCGGAAAGATTATCGGCGTCGTCCAGCGCTGGGGAATCAAAGATAAATAACCAAAAGACTCCTCTGGCTTTGCTCTAAGCCAAAGGAGTCTTCTTCGTTTTTGGGGAAACGTCAATCGCTGCTGCTTATTTACTGAAGCCGCAGGTGCCGCGGCCGGGGCGCTCCTGCGCGCCGCGGACATAGCCGCTCCTGAAGGCCATCGTGCATTCGCGCAGCTCCATCTCTCCGTCAATATACGGCTGATAGAGCGCGATATCATGGTCGCTGACGCTGTCCTCGCAGCTGACCTCGCTGTCGCTGAGCGCACGAAGGACGATCTGCTCCCGCTCCTCGCGCGTGGTATCCCGGATCAATAAAGACTTTGCCATAGCATCCTCCGACACTGTAATCTTCTTGTATTATATCATGGCGCAGGCCGCGCTGCAACCGCCGCAAAACGGACTTTTGTTTTCATCACGTACATGCTATAATGATATTTACTGCGCCGCGCTCTGCGGCAGGACTGACCATAAGGAGATCATCATGAGCATATTGACGGTAGAGCATCTGTATCACGGTTTCGGCGACCGCGCCATCTTCGAGGACGTCTCCTTCCGCCTGCTCAAGGGCGAGCACATCGGCCTCATCGGAGCGAACGGCGAAGGCAAGTCCACATTCATGAACACCATCACCGGCGCACTCCAGCCGGATGACGGCCGGATCGAATGGAGCCGCCATGTGCGCGTGGGCTATCTGGATCAGCACGCCGCCCTCGCCCCGGGCATGACCATCGGCGACGTCCTCCGCTCTGCGTTCGCCTATCTGTATGATCTTGAGGCGAAGATGAACGAGATCTGCGACAGCCTCGGCAGCGCGAAGGAGAGCGAAATGGAGCAGATGCTCGAGGAGCTCGGCGTCATTCAGGATATGCTGACCAATCACGACTTCTTCAACATCGACGCCAAGGTCGACGAAGTCGCGCAGGCCTTCGGCTTCTTGGAGATCGGGCTCGACCGTCAGGTCACGGATCTGAGCGGCGGCCAGCGCACCAAGCTCCTGCTGGCCAAGCTGCTGCTGGAGAAGCCGGATATTCTCCTTCTCGACGAGCCGACCAACTACCTTGACGAGGAGCATATCGCATGGCTCCGGCGTTACCTGACCGAATACGAAAACGCATTCATCCTCATCTCCCACGACATCCCCTTCCTCAACTCCGTGATCAACATCGTCTATCACATGGAGAACCGCAAGCTCACGCGCTATGTCGGCGACTACGACCACTTTCAGGAGGTCTACGCCATGCAGCAGAGCCAGCTGGAGGCCGCATACAAGCGCCAGCAGCAGGAAATCAGCGAGCTGCGTGACTTCGTCAACAGGAACAAGGCGCGCGTCGCGACGCGGAACATGGCCATGTCCCGCCAGAAGAAGCTGGACAAGATGGAGATTATCGAGCTGACCGCCGAGCGCCCGAAGCCGGAGTTCCGCTTTAAATACGGCCGTACGCCGGGCCGACTGATCTTCACCGCGGAGAAGCTGGTCATCGGCTACGACGAACCCCTCTCCCGCCCGCTCGACCTGACCATGGAGGCCGGCAAGAAGATCGCTCTCGTCGGCGCGAACGGCATCGGCAAGACGACGCTGCTGCGGAGCATCCTCGGCCTCATTAAGCCGCTCAGCGGCAGCGTGGAGCTGGGCGCCAATCTGCAGATCGGCTACTTCGAGCAGGAGGCCGCGCCGGATAACGCCACTACCTGCATCGAAGAGATCTGGAAGGAATTCCCCACGCTCAATCAGGCGGAGGTGCGCGCCGCGCTGGCCAAGTGCGGCCTGACGACCAAGCACATCGAGAGCCAGGTTCGCGTACTCAGCGGCGGCGAGCAGGCGAAGGTGCGCCTTTGCAAGCTGATCAACCGCGAGACCAACATCCTGCTGCTCGACGAGCCGACCAACCACCTTGACGTCGACGCCAAGGATGAGCTCAAGCGCGCCCTGCAGGCCTACCGCGGCAGTGTGCTGCTGATCTGCCATGAGCCGGAATTCTATCTTGACGTGGTCAGCGAAGTGTGGGACTGCAGCAAATGGACAACCAAGCTCCTGTAACCATTGCCCCTTCCCTGCGTCCCGCGGACCAGACCGAATCGATACCCGAATGAAAACAAACACCTCCCGCAGCCGGGCTCATCAAGAAGCCTGACAGCGGGAGGTGTTATTCATCATATCAGAGTGCGGTCACTTTTGCTTTGTGCTCTTTTTCTTCCTTCCGGAGCCGGTCATGACGAACTGCTGCAGCGCAACGAAGAGCAGCACCAGCGCGCCGGTGATGATCTTGCCCCACCAGGAGGAAAGCGTGCCGTTGAAGGTGATCAGCGACGGAATGACGGCCTTGAGCAGCACGCCGAAGAACGTGCCGATCATATAGCCGACGCCGCCGGAGAGCAGCACGCCGCCGATAACCGCAGCGGAGATGACATCCAGCTCGCCGCCCTGCAGCGCAAGATTCCAGCCGGACTTGACATACAGCGCATAGGCGATGCCCGCAAGCGCAGAGCAGAAGCCGTTGAAGCCGTAAACCATCATCTTCGTCCGGTCAACCGGCAGGCCCATCAGGCGGGCAGACTGCTCGTTGCCGCCGATCGCGTAGACATTGCGGCCAAAGCGCGTCTTCTGCAGGATGATGGTGCCGATAATGATCATGACGATGAAGAGCACGACATTCAGGTTGATGTAGGCAACCGGCTTGATCTTCACCCATTCGCCGTCCTTGAGCGTCATGAAGTAGACCTTCCAGCCGGCCATCGCGTCGATCAGCTCGTTATCGATGGAGATCGAGTCACGGCTGATGAGCGAGCAGACGCCGCGCGCAAAGAACATGCCTGTCAGCGTGGCGACAAACGGCGGGATCTTGAGGTAGGTGACCAGCGCGCCCATGCCAAGGCCCAGCAGTACGCCCACCAGAATGGAGAACGCCATGCAGACCACAGGATCGATGTGCAGCACGGTCGTGCCGTAGGCGATGAACATACCCGTCAGCGAGGCGACCGCCGCAACCGACAGGTCGATACCGCCGGTGATCAGCACCATCGTCATGCCCACGGCAGAGATGCCGATGTAGGCATTGTCGACGAAGAGCATCGCGAACGTACGCAGCTTGGTGAAGCCCTTGTCGCCGTAGAGCACGGCGCCGACGAGGTAGATCGCGCAGAAGATACCGATGGTCGCAAGCACCATGAGATACTTCGGATTGGTGATGAAATTCACCAGCTTATTGCTTCTCTTCTTATCCACGGAGCTCACCTGCCTCCCTCTTGCGCGCCTGACGGGTCGCAAGCATCTTGCCGACCGGCTCAGACTGGATCACGATAACGATGAGAATGATGACCGCCTTGAACGCCATGATGGATTCGGACGTGATGCCGAAGTAATACACGAGCGTGGTGATCGTACGGATGATAAGGGAGCCGATGATCGTACCCGTCAGGGAGAACTTGCCGCCCGTCATGCTGGTGCCGCCAAGAACGACAGCCAGAATGGCGTCCATCTCATAGTTGACGCCTGCGTTGTTGGAGTCGCAGGAGGAAATGCGGCTGGAGTAGATCAGGCCGGCGATACCGGAGAGGAAACCGGTGAGCGTATAGACGATCATGATGATCCTGTCGGACTTGAGGCCCGTGACGCGGCTGGCGTTCGGGTTGATGCCGACGGACTCGACGAACGTGCCAAACGCCGTCTTGCGCACGAAGATCATCACAGCCGCGCACACGACGATCGTGATGATAATCGGGAACGGCAGACCCAGGAAGCTGCCCTGGCCAATAAAGCGATACGGCGTATAGCCGGTGGTGAACTGCTTGCCGTTGGTGGCAATCTGGGCAATACCGCGGCCCGCCACCATCAGGATCAGCGTCGCGATGATGGGCTGCAGCTTGAATTTGCCGATCAGCACGCCGTTGAACAGGCCCATCAGCGTACAGATAATCATCGGAACAATAATCACCAGGATAAACGGCATGACGGAATAATCGCCCGGCGTGGGATATTGCGTGACGTCCCAGCGCAGGAACTTCAGCGCAAACGCGCCCGCCACAGCAACCAGCGCGCCGACGGAGATGTCCGTGCCGCCCAGCGCGATAACCATCGTCATGCCCATGGCGATGATGGTGATCTCCGCGCTGCGGTTAACGATATCAATCAGAGAACCGTAGAGCATGCCGGTTTCGGCATTGAACTCGATGCTGAAGAAGTTCGGCTCGAGGATACCGGCGACAATCAGAATCGCCAGCTCGGCGATGACCGCCCAAGTCAGCTTGTTCTTGAAGATGGATTCTCTGCTCTTCATGCGGTCTCACCTGCCTTTTCACCTGCGATCATTTGCATGATATCTGCCTGCGTGCAGCCCTCGCCGTTGAGCTCGCCGGCCTTCTTGCCGTCGCGCATGACAATGATGCGGTTGGAGCAGCGGATGATCTCATCCAGCTCGGAGCTGATGAAGATGATGGACATGCCGTTCTGGCACATCTCCAGCATCAGACGCTGAATCTCGGCCTTGGCGCCGACGTCGATGCCGCGCGTCGGTTCGTCAAGGATCAGCAGATCCGGCTCGGTCGCCATCCAGCGGGCGAGAATCACCTTCTGCTGGTTGCCGCCGGAAAGCTCGCGGATCTTCTTATCCGCATCCGGTGTGGCGATGGCCAGCATCTTAATGAACTTATCCGCCAGCGCGTCCTGTTCCTTGCGGCTCATCGGATGGAGCATGCCGCGGCGCGCCTGCAGCGCCAGATAGATATTCTCGCGGATGGACAGATCGCCGATGATGCCGTCGCGCTTGCGGTCCTCCGGACAGAAGGCGATCTTGTTGTTGATCGCGTCCATCGGCTCGTTGATCTTCACCTCGCGGCCGTCGATGACCAGCGTGCCGTTCTGCATGCGCGTGACGCCGAAGATCATCTCCGCCGTCTCCGTGCGGCCGGAGCCAAGCAGGCCGGCGAAGCCAAGCAGCTCGCCCTTCTTCTGGCTGAAGGAGATATCCTCCACCTTGCCCGGGACGCCGATATGATCGGCCTTGAGCATCTGCCCCGCGTCCGCCTTCTGTTCCGCGCGCTTGAGGTCGAAGATCTCGTCAAGATCCTTGCCGATCATGGTGGAGACCAGCTCAAGCTTGGTGATCTCGCCGGCATTGAACACGCCGACAAGATGCCCGTTGCGCAGCACGGTCATGCGGTCGCTCATCTCGAACACCTGATCCAGGAAGTGCGTGATGAAGATGATACCCATGCCCTGCGCACGCAGATCGCGCATGACGTCGAACAGACGCTGAACCTCATCGTTATCCAGAGAGGAGGTCGGCTCGTCAAGAATCAGCACCTTCGCGTCAACGTCAACCGCGCGGGCAATAGAAACCATCTGCTGAATCGCAGTTGAGAACTGGGACAGCGGACGGGTAACGTCAATATGGACATGGAAGCGCTCAAGCAGTTCAGCGGAGCGCCTGTTGATCTCTTTCCAATCAATCTGGCCGCGCTTCATGGGCTGACGGCCGATAAAGATATTCTCCGCGACGGAGAGATTCTCACAGAGGTTGATCTCCTGGAAAACGGTAGAAATGCCAAGATCCATGGCATTCTGCGGATTGGTCGGGCGGATTTCCCTTCCCTCGAGCATAATGGTGCCGGCGTCCATCTTGTTGACGCCCGTCAGGCACTTGATCAGCGTGGACTTGCCGGCGCCGTTCTCGCCAAGAAGCGCATGCACCTCGCCGCGCCTGAGCTCAAAATCCACACCATCGAGCGCCTTGACACCCGGGAACTGGATTTCAATGCCCTTCATTGTGAGGATAACATCATGATCCAACATTCATCATCCCTTCGTTCCATTGAATAAGCGGATGGGAGACTAGCTCCCATCCGCTGCAATGGTGTGTTTGTGTATCCGTCAACGGTCAACGGATTACGCGGGTATCTTAGTACTTACGCTCAGCGATGACGTCAGCAGCCTTCACAGAGACCTTGCCCTCGGCGTACTCGATGCCGCCGTCGATGCAGAAGCAGCCCTCTTCCGGATGCAGCAGCTCACGGGAGCTCTCGCCGCCAGCCTCGAGCTTCTTGATCAGCTCGGCAACGGCGTCAGCATACAGGGGGTTGCACTCGACGGTGCAGTTCATTTCGCCAGCAACGATGGCATCGAAAGCGGCCTTAACGGAGTCGCAGCCAACAATGATGATGTCCTTGCCAGGAACCTTACCGGCGGCCTTGATGGCGTCGATGGCGCCCAGAGCCATGTCATCGTTCTCGGCGAGCAGCACGTCGATGTCTTCGTGAGCCTTCAGGAAGCTCTCCATGACGGCCTGGCCTTCAGCGCGGGTGAAGTTACCGGTCTGGGAGGCGATGACCTTGAAGTTGGGATGGTTGGCGAACACTTCGTTGATGCCAGCGGTACGATCGGTGGCAGCGGCAGCGCCGGTGGTGCCT
>JAGBAV010000108.1 GCA_017938795.1 Clostridia bacterium | reverse complement strand
TTCAAGCTCAAAACTCATGTACGAATTGACTGTCTTTGTTCGCTATGACTCGTGAAAATCATAGCTTCGCGTTCTTCTTGATTCTGTATCGTTTTCAAGGATCATGTGTCAGTCTGAGGCGCTGCTCTCGCTGACAGCTTGATTAGTATAACTCGTCTGACGTCTTTTGTCAACACTTTTTTTACACTTTTTGAAAAGTTTTTTCTTCCAGCGCATACAATACAGATCGGGGCGTCTGTTACCCCTCTCTTGTATTGCCATTCGCCGCAGGTATCCTGCACTGCCGTCAGCCGTCCATCATCCATCCGTACCTATTTATATATACGGCAGTTCCCCATGCCTGCGCAGGTATGATTTGCCGCTTGTCTTCATCGGCAAGTTGGGGTACAATATGGATATTCAATGCCAGGAGGAAATTCATGGATACCCTGATCAAGGTTCTGGTTAAAGAAAACTTCGCGCCCGAGCGCATCCTTCCCGATGCGCCGATGTCGCGCTATACCACCTTCCGCGTCGGCGGCAAAGCCGATGTGCTGGTCAATATTGCCTCCGCGAAGGAGATCTCCATCGCCCTGACCGCCGCCCGCAAGGCCGGCGTACCCGTGACTGTCATCGGCAATGGCTCCAATCTGATCGTCCGCGACGGCGGTATCCGCGGTCTTGTGCTGCGCATCTGCGGCAGCTTCTCTGAGATTCAGCGTGACGGCGACGTCATCACCGCCCAATCCGGCGCGCTGATCAGCGCCTGTGCGCAGTTCGCTCTGCGGGAGGGGCTTGATGGTCTGGCAGAGCTTGCCGGTATCCCCGGCACGATCGGCGGCGGCGTCATCATGAACGCCGGATCATACGGCGGAGAGCTCTCTCAGGTCGTCACCCGCGTGGATGCAGTCTCCTTCCATACCGGCGAGCCCCGCACCTATACCGGCGATGCACTGGGCTTCGGCTACCGTACCAGCGCGCTCATGCATGAGGACATTGTCGTGACCGGCGTCACGATGCAGCTGCGCACGGGCGACCCCGACGCCATCCGCGCCCGGATGGATGATCTCGCCCGTCAGCGCAGGGAGAAGCAGCCGCTGGAATACCCCAGCGCCGGCAGCACATTCAAGCGCCCCGAAGGCCTCTTCGCTGCAAAGCTCATCGACGACTGCGGCCTGCGCGGCATGCGCATCGGCGGCGCACAGGTCAGCGCCAAGCACGCCGGCTTTATCGTCAATACCGGCGACGCAACCGCAGAGGATATTCTCAATCTGATGGCCATCGTCCGCAAGCGCGTGCTTGATGATACGGGCGTGCTGCTTGATCCCGAGGTACGCATCCTCGGCGAGGACGCCTGACCGCAAATGATATCGCTATACGAAGGGAACAATCCGTCATGAGATTTCTGATTGTTACAGGTATGTCCGGCGCCGGGAAGACCAGCGTGCTGCGTCATCTGGAGGATGTTGGCTATCTGTGCATGGATAATCTGCCGCCGCAGCTGCTCAATCAGGCCGTCCGCCTGTGCGACAAGATGGAGACGGAGAAGAACATCGCGCTGGGCGTGGACACGCGCTCCGGCGCCATGTTTGACGCGCAGGCCATCCTTGACGTTCTCGACCAGAATGCAGAGGGGATGGTGTCCATCCTCTTCCTCGAGGCGGATCACGAGACGCTGATCGATCGCTATAAGGAGACCCGCCGCGACCACCCGCTCTCCTGCGCCGGCGTCACGCTGGAGCAGGCGCTTGAGAAAGAGCGCAGTCTCCTCCAGCCCCTGCGCGAGCGCGCGCAGTATGTGCTCTCCACGGCCGGGCTCCGCACGCGCGACCTGTGCAGCCGGGTCGATGAGATCGTCCTTCGCGGGCAGGACGGCCCGCAGTCCCTGCGCGTGGAGATCATGTCCTTCGGCTTCAAGCGTGGGATTCCCCGCGAGAGCGACCTTGTCTTCGATGTGCGCTTCCTGCCCAATCCGTTCTATATCCGCGAAATCCGCGCCTATACAGGGCTTGAGGCGCCAGTCCGCGATTATGTCATGGGCAAAGAGGAGACGCACGCCTTCCTCTCTCACCTGTATGGCATGATCGACTGCCTCATCCCGCTCTATCAGCGCGAAGGCAAGCGCCGGCTGATGATCGCCATCGGCTGCACGGGCGGCGCACACCGCTCCGTTGCCATCAGCGAGGCGCTGGGCGCCTATCTGCGCAGCGCCGGGCAGACCGTTAATGTCACCCACCGCGATATCGCCCTCGAGGAGGCCAGCTGGTCCTTCCGCCGCACACGCCAGGAAAACACCGCAACAGAATAATTATCGAGCTGCGCGCGCATGCTGATCCCGTCGTACTCTTCATCGCAGGAGGGGGATCGCATGCGCGTTTCTTCTATATATCCGTCATCCGAAGGCGCTTCCGGCGACAGCTCCGCGCTGCTTCGCCCGTTTGACGACGCCGCATTCGACGAGGCGCGGCGCGCACACATCCCCGTCTTCCTGATCATCGGCGAGGCGGATCCCGCACTGTGCGATCCGGCGCTGCATGCGCATCTGAGCAGCCGCACCGTTCCCGTCCGTCTGCTCCCCGGCATGCGGCCGGATGTGGAGCTGCTTTGTCAGCGCTGCGGCGCGCTCACCTCCGGCGAAGGGGTGCTGCCGCTGTACGCGCTCCTGCTGGAGAATGGGCTCCCCTTTCTCGCCGCACCCGCGCCGCCCGCCGGCTATCCGCTCGATCCTTCACGCCTGCTGGCGTGGCTGGAGCATGCGGAGAGGCGCTTCCACCAGAACCATCCGGCCATGACCGCGCAGGCAGCGCAGGTTCTCGCCTCCATCAGCGGAGAAAAAGGCGCGCGCACACTCTCTCCGCAGGACGCCGCCGATCGCCTTCTGCATACGCTGACCACGGCCGAGGACAAGCGCCGCGGCGGTTTTGCCGGCGTCAAGGCCCCTTATGTCCCGGCACTGCTCTTCCTCCATCATGCCGGCAGCTCCGGGCACGGCGTCCTCGCCCGCGCTCTGGATGCCATGCTTGCCTCCGCACTGTACGATCCTCTGGATGGGCTCTTCTTTCGCAGCACGCTGACGGAGGACTGGCGTCTCTTCACACCCGAGAAGCCGCTTGGCGTCAACGCCCTGCTCGCGCTCCTCCTGCTGCTGAATGGTCATCGCAGCGAGGCCGTACGCACGCTGGACAGCATGCTCTCCTCCTTTGATGTCGGCAGCGGCTCCCTGTGTCCGCTGCTGCGCGGAGATTCCGCCGCTTATGCATTCTCCGCCGATCAGGTCTGCAGTCTGCTGGGCTGCGAGGATGGGCTGCGCGCCTGCCGCCTGCTCTCCCTGCTGCGCAGCCGTTCGGGCGAAACGCCGAAGGTGACGCCCAGCCGCTTCTCCCCGCTGCCCGCTGCGCCTGCCCGCGCATTCTATCAGGAAGATCCGCTGCTCACGCCTACACTCTCCGCATCCGTCACGCCGGATGATGCAGCATTCCTGCGCCGCGCAATTCCCGTCCTTCGCCGCGCTCGCGCTGCGCGCACGCCGGAGCGGCCGTCCCCTGTGCAGCTGCCCATGGAGTCAGGCGTTGCGGCGGCCGTCCTTGCCCGGTGCGGCAGACGCCTTGGCGAGCCGCGCTATGTGCAGGCTGCGCAGCGGATCGTGTCCCGGCTGGTCGCGCTGCCGCCCCCGCCCGGCGCGCCGTCCGGGCTGCCGCCGGCGTACGCCCCGTCCCGTCAGGCATACGCATCCTGCGGCGCGGCGGCTGCCCTCGCGCTGGCGCAGCTGACGCTCGGACAGGGCGAGGGGATGGACGAATATGCGCGCAGCGGTATGCGCACGCTGAGCCGCGCGCTGTATACCTTCGTCCGGCAGGACGGCCTCGTCATGCATACCCCGGATGATCCAGCGGCGTTTCTCCCCCGTCTGCCCGCCCTGTGCGACAGCGAGCTTCCTTCACCCGCCGCGCTGCTCGCCGGATCGCTGCGCATCGCCCATACGCTGTACCCGGGCGAGGGCTGCGCCGACGCTGCCGATACCCTCTGGCGCGCCGCTGCGCCCATCATCCGCACGCAGGGGGCCGCCTGCGCCGCGCTGACCGGCGTCATGCTCATGCGATGATAAAGGGACTGCTCAAAGCAGTCCCTTCTATCATATGACAGGATCGTTACCCCTTAAGGATCTGGCGGAAGGCCTCGGCGTCCAGCGTAAAGAGATTCTCGCCGCCCTCCAGCACGCCGTCGCTCAGCGCGGACTTCGCCTGCTGCAGCCGCAGGATCCGCTCCTCCACCGTGCCCGCCGCGATCAGGCTGATCACCTGCACGCCGCGCGTCTGCCCGATGCGGTAGGCGCGGTCGGTCGCCTGGTTCTGCGCCGCGGTGTTCCACCACGGGTCGTAGTGGATGACCACATCCGCGCCGGTCAGGTTGAGGCCCGTTCCGCCCGCCTTCAGGGAGATCAGGAAGACGTCGCCCTCGCCCTCGTTGAATCGTTTCGCCAGCTGCATGCGCTCGCGCTTGCCCGTCTCACCGGTCAGCTCCAGCACAGTGAAGCCCTCACGCTCCAGCGCCTCGCGCAGCGTGGCCAGCATCGTCGTGAACTGGGAGAAGAGCAGCATCCTGTGCCCGCCCTCGTTCATCTCGCGCACAAGCTCGATGCACTGATCCAGCTTGCCCGAGCCGCCGGTGTAGTCCTCCACACACAGGCGCGGGTCGCAGCAGATCTGCCTCAGGCGCGTCAGCCCGGCGAGGATCTTCATCCGGCTCTGCGCATCCGCAAGGCCGCCGTCCGCCTCGTCGATCAGCTTCGCCGCATACGAGGCGTAGAGCTTTCGCTGCGCCGGCGTCATCTCGCTGGTCATCAGCGTCTCCGTCTTGTCCGGCAGATCGTCCAGCACATCCTTCTTCATCCTGCGCAGGATGAACGGCGCGGCCAGCATCCGCAGCTGCGCGCGCGTCTCCTCGTCCGCGTCATGGACGATCGGCAGCTCGAAGCGCTCGCGGAACTTCTTATAGCTGTACAGATAGCCCGGCATCAGGAAGTCGAAGATCGACCACAGCTCGCTGAGCCTGTTCTCCACCGGTGTGCCCGTCATCGCATACCGCCGCTCCGCCTTCAGGCTCTTGACCGCGCGCGCCGCCTGCGAGGCGGCATTCTTGATATACTGCGCCTCGTCCAGCAGCACATGGCTCAGCGCCGCGCCGTCATAATGCTGCACGTCCCGCCTCACCTGATCATAGGAGGCGATCAGCAGCTCCGGCGCGTCCTCCCGCTTCAGCCCTTCGATGGTCTGCCTGCGCTGATCCGCGTCGCCCAGCAGCGCAACCGTCTTCAGCCCGGGGGCAAACCGCTCCGCCTCGCTCAGCCAGTTCAGCTGCAGCGATGCCGGGCAGACCACCAGCGCGCGCACGCGCATGCCGCTCTCCTTGTCATGCAGCAGCATCGCCAGCGCCTGCACAGTCTTGCCAAGGCCCATATCGTCGGCGAGGATCCCGCCGAACCCCGCCTCGCCTAGCGCGCAAAGCCAGGAAAGGCCCGTCTGCTGATAGCCGCGCAGCTGCGCCCTGAGCCCCTGCGGCGGCTCGATATCCGTCTGCTGCGCCTGACGCAGCCTGTCCATCCAGTCCCGCATTTCCGCAGAGGTCTGGAGCGTCATCTCCCCGCGCTTCTCCAGCGCCTCCTCGATATACAGCGCCCGGCTGGCCGGAATGGCCGCGCCGTCCCTGACCTGATCCGCCGTGACATCGAGGTTATCCAGCATCTCGCCGGTTTTGGCCGCCTGCTCCAGCGCATCACCAGAGAGGAAGATGCCGTCCTTCAGCCGGACGAACCTGCGCTTCTGGCGATATGCAGCATAGGCCGCGCGCAGATCCTCCTGCGACAGCCCGCCAAGATCGCTCTTGAGGACAAGCTCCTCCTGACGTGCGCTCAGCCCGAAGGAAATCGGGCGCTTCTGTTTGACATGCATCTGCGTCAGCCGCTGCGCAACCAGCACCTCGCCAAAGGCGGAGAGCTCCGGCAGCCGCTCGCTCAGCAGCGTGAACTGCTCCTCGTCGCTGCCATTGAAGCCATACACGCCCGCGGCAATTTCCTCCGGAAAGACCGCCTTCGCCGCGGCGAGCGCGCGCGCCTCCGCATCCTCATCCCGGCGGATATGCGGTGCCTCCGCCCCGGGCTTCACACGCTGGCCGGCATACTCATATTCCACCCGGCAGGTCAGGCATTCCTCGCCGCCGGCAGTCTGCCCACCGTGCTCCTCCATATCCGCATAGTAGCGGACAATGATGGGCATGGGCGTATTCTCCCTGAGGATCTCCGCGCCCTCGCGGACAGCGAGCGTCTGCGCCGCCGGGGCCAGCACGCGCGCGCAGACAGCCGGCAGCTGCTCCTGCCCCAGCAGCAGCCCGCCCGGGTATGCTTCATAGACCTCCAGCAGGCCGGACACGCGATCATAATCATCGCCAAACGCACAGAGGATCTCACCGTCGCCAAAGAAGTATGCGCCCGACATGCCGCGCGCCGCCCTCGCGTCGTTCAGGCGGAGCATGACGCCGCCTGCCTCGCGGCTGAGGCCGGCCTCCAGCTGCGGAACGCCCTCGACAATCCTCGCCGGGATGATCTGTCCGTCTGCCGTGCGCATCTCCGCCCTGCGGCCAATCAGCAGCCGCATCGTCTGGTCCAGCTGCCCCTTCTGCAGCAGCAGCTGCCCCGCCGCCAGCTTCGGCGCGCCGTCCGTCAGCGCGAGCACATGGCGCAGCAGCGGCAGATCCTCCTCAGCAAATTCGCCCTCATGATGGCGCAGCGTCAGCTCCTTACCGTATACCGCCGTCGCTCTGCTTTCCATCGCCTGCGCGAAAGCGTCCGCGCTGCGCAGCAGATACAGCCGCCTGCGGCCGATGCGCAGCTCCATCACGACGCCCTCTTCTCTGAGGGAAAGCAGCGGCACAAGACACACCTGCTCGCTCTTTGCGCCCGGCATCTGCGCCGCCCGGGACGCCTGCGCCCCGTCAAGCAGCCCGCGGACAAAGCTGTCCCGCTGCTCCTGCTCGGCCTGCCTGCGCATCTCCTCCTCCTGGCGGCGGATGCGTTCGCGCTCCTGAGTCTCCTGCTCCGCCCCTCTGCGGCTGCCGGCGAGGATTCCCATTTCGCGCAGCTCCCGCTCAATGCGCGAGATCGTGCTCTCCGCCTGCTGCAGGATGCCCGCTTCGCGCTGCGCCTTGTCGGTTTTCCTGCTCCTGCGCTTATCCCCCTCGCAGACAGCGATCATCAGCGCAGCGACATGCTTACAGCCAAAGCGCGCCCGGTCAAACGCCGGGCAGGTGCACGAGCACTGCGTGAAGCGCTGCGTCTCCTCGTCATAGGAGAAGCCGACGCTGTAATGATCGCCGTGTCCGCGCACCGTGCCGTATCCGATCAGCATGCTGCCGTCGCGGACGACGTCATGGCGGATCACCCGGCCGCTCTCTGCATAGGCGCGCCCCCTCGCAAAGTACGCCGTATTGCAAATTGCTTCTCTCGCCTGCGGGATTGTGAACATGGGCATCCTCCGTTTACTTGTTTCTTCTTTCATTATACCATACTTGCGCCTGCGCGCGATACCATGATACAATATCCGCGCCGGATACAGGAATTTTATCTGATCATCAGGAGGCTTCCGCATGCGTCTGTTCTATGCCGTTCCGCTCCCGCAGGACGCTGCCCGCGCCGCCGCGCAATGCGCCCGGGCCGCGCAGGCGGAGATCCCCGGCCGCTATACCCTGCCGGAGAACTACCATATCACGCTGGCCTTCATCGGGGACGTCCAGCATGAGCGGTTGCAGGATGCGCACGACGTGCTCCTGCGCTGCGCCGCCGCCTTCCCCCGCCCGCGTATTGCCTTGGAGCGCGCCGATTTCTTCGGCAGGGCGGAAAACGGCATTCTCATCCTGCGCGCCGCCGCCTTCCCCTCCCTTGAGCCGCTGCACGACGCGCTCATCCGCGGCCTTGCCATGGCCGGGCTGCCGCACGACCCCGGCCCGTTCGCACCGCATATCACGCTCGCCCGGCATGCGCGCATCACGCAGCAGGCGCTTGACCGCGCCGCTCTCCCGCTCGCCGGGGCGCAGCCCTTTACGGCGGACTGCGCGCATCTGTACCTGAGCGCGCGCGACGAAAAGGACATATTGCGCTATACCCCGCTGCGCTCCGCCGCCTTTTTATGACAAATTTGTCACATTTCACAGTCCCGCGCCGCATGATCCGCCGCGTCCGGCCGTTAAGCGCCCGCCAAACCCCTTCATTTTTTAAAAATCATCTTGACAAATATTACAACTCGTAATAAACTATTTACAAAGTCGAGATGAAAGGAGACGCATGCCCAAATGAAGATCAATGCGTCAATGAAGAAAGCCATCATGCTCGCGCTCGCCGCGCTCATGATTTGCGTGTGCGCCCTTGCCTCTGCGCAGAGTTACAGCCTTGGCGACGAGGCTGATGAGATTGCTACCATCCAGACCGCCCTCAAGCAGCTCAAGCTGTATACCGGCGAGATCACCGGCCACTTCGGCGCCAAGACCGAGGCCGCCGTCATGGCCTTCCAGAAGAAGTACGCCCTGACTGACGACGGCATCGCCGGCGAGGCCACGATCAAGGCGCTCTATGAGGCCGCCGATATCACCGCCGATTCTGCGTCCGCAGCATCCTCCGGCACGGCGCTGCGCCATGGCAGCCGCAGCGAGGCTGTCCGCCAGCTCCAGCAGGATCTCAAGACCCTTGGCTACTACAACGGCACCGTCAGCGGCCACTACGGCTCCCTGACCGAGGCCGCCGTCATGGCTTTCCAGAAGGCCAACAGCCTGAGCGCAGACGGCATCGCCGGCGCGAAGACCCTCGCCAAGGTCGCCACCGCCCTCAGCCGCAACGACAACAAGCAGGAAGAGGACAATAATAAGCAGGATCCGGACAACGGCAGCTCCAGCCTGCTCAAGTACGGCATGAAGTCCGAAGCCGTCCGCACCCTGCAGCAGAACCTCAAGACCCTTGGCTACTACAGCGGCTCCGTCACCGGCAACTTCGGCAGGCTGACCAAGGAAGCCGTCTATACCTTCCAGAAGGCGAACGGCCTGAGCGCGGACGGCATCGCCGGCGCGAAGACTCTCACCAAGATCAGCAGCAAGCTCTCCGGCAACAACAACCAGAACGACAATCAAAACGACAACAAGAACGATAACCAGAACAACAATCAGGACAACAACACCAATAAGCTCGACACCTCCAGGACGCTGATGCTCGGCACCAAGGACGATGAAGTCCGCAAGATGCAGAGGATGCTGACCACGCTGGGCTACTACAGCGGCAACGTGACCGGCAACTTCGGCGAAAAGACCCGCGACGCCGTCATCGGCTACCAGAAGGCGAAGGGCCTCTACGCCGACGGCATCGCCGGCAAGAAGACCCTTGCCGCCATCAATTCCGACTATGAGCGCGGAATCGGCCGCGAGGACAAGGACGACGACAATGGCGGCAACCTCACGGACAAGGCCGGCAAGGTTCTCTACGCCAACTTCTACTCCTGGCGCCGCAATTACGACAACGGCGAGTACTGCGAGGTCTACGACTTCAAGTCCGGCCTGTCCTGGACGCTGCGCATCATGACCAAGGACGCGCACATGGACGCTGAGCCCGCGACCGCGGAGGATACCGCTGTCATGAACAGGGCGTTCGGCGGCGAGGTCACATGGACGCCGAAGGTTGTCTGGGTCACCTTCTCCGACGGCAAGACCTATATCGGCTCCACGCACAATGTGCCGCATACGCCGTATCACCTGAAGGACAACAACTTCGACGGCCACCTCTGCGTCCACTTCCCCATCCCGATGGAGACCGCGCAGAAGATCGGCCCGTATGCCACCAGCCATCAGGAAGCGATCAACGAAGGCTGGGAAGCGACGAAGAAGCTCCAGTACTGATCCCCTTTCCATCGCGTAAGCTTTCATAACATAACAGCCCCCGCAGCATCTGCTGCGGGGGCTGTTGTCTGTTCTGTTTATCCGATCGACGCAAGCAGCGCGCGGATCTCCTCCGCGCCGCCGCGCGCAAGCACGCCCTGCGTCATATCCTTCGGGCCGCCGCCCTTTCCGCCGAATGCCTCGCACAGCGCGCGCGTTGCCGGGCGGACGTCCTCCGTCTGCGAGGAGAGCGCAAAGCTCCATCCATCTTCCCGCGCCAGCAGCACAAGACCGAGCCTTGCGCCCTGACAGAGCTTCCCCGCCGCCTTGCGCAGCGCGCCCGGGGTCAGCGCATCGCAGGCCACCACGCGCACGTCCCGCTCCGCCTCCGCCTGCGCCATCAGGTCGAAGATGCGCAGCCCCAGCTGCTCATTCTGCCACCTCAGATGGTCGCGCTCGGCAAGCACGCGCTCCACCGCCTCGCCCGCCTCATGCTGCTTCGCCGAGAGGGCGACCGCCGCGCGGCGCAGCTGCTCCTGCTGCAGGGTTTCCTCCTCCAGCGCGCGCCTGCCGCAGAGGATGGACACGCGCACGCCGCTCTTGTACTTCTGGCAGGAGAGCGCCTTGATCTGCCCGATGCTGCCCGTCAGGCGCACATGCGTGCCGCAGCAGGCGCAGGTATCCGCGCCCTCGATGGTCACGATGCGCACCGTACCCTCCAGCTCTTTCTTGCTGCGGTAGGTCATGGCCTTCAGCTCATCCGGCGAGGGCAGCAGCGTCACCACGGGAATATTCTTCCAGATGATCGCATTCGCCTCGCGCTCGATCATCCGCACGTCCTCATCCGTCAGCGGGCCGTTGAAGTCCATGGTCACGGCGTCGCTGCCGATGTGGAAGCCCACGTTGTCATAGCCGAAATGGCTGTGCACCAGCCCGGAGAAGATATGCTCGCCGCTGTGCTGCTGCATCATATCCAGCCTGCGCACGGCGTCCACTTCGCCCCGCACCTCGCTGCCCGGGGTCAGAGGGCCGTCCGTCGTGTGCACGACCTCGCCGTGCACCTCATGGCAGTCCACCACATGCACGCCGCCGAGCAAGCCATGGTCCGCGCCCTGTCCGCCGCCCTCGGGGAAGAAGGCCGTGCGGTCAAGCGTGACGGCATACTGCCCCTTCTTCTCCTCGCAGGCTATCACGCGCGCCGTGAATGTCATCAGCTGCGCATCCTGATCATACAGCCGGATCGTCATGTTATCCTCCATCTCTCCCGCCGCCGGGAGTCTCCATCTGCGCGCATGCCGCGCGCTATTCATGATTGTATCACAGAAGAAAGCAAAAAACAAACGGTCAGCGCCCCCAAAGTATGCTATAATATCATCACAGGGCCGCGTATACGGCCCGCACAAACCAAAGGAGGGCAATACTATGCAGAACCCGCTCATCATCACCATCGGCCGTGAATACGGCAGCGGCGGCCGCCAGATCGGCCAGGCCGTTGCAGAGAAGCTGGGTATCTCCTTTTATGACAAGAAGATCATCAGCCTTGCCGCAGAAAAAAGCGGCCTTTGCAGCGAATTCATCGAGAACAACGAGCAGCGCATCCGCGGCGGCCTGATGCAGAACTTCTCCGCATCCGCTGCGTATGCCGGCGGCTTCTTCTCCCATCATTATCTGCCGCTGTCCGAGTCTATCTTTGTCTCGCAGGCGCAGGTCATCCGCGATATCGCGGCGAAGGAGAGCGCCGTCATCGTCGGCCGCTGCGCGGACTATATCCTCGCCGGCCGTCCGAACACCATCAACGTCTTCATCCATGCGCCTATCGAGGCGCGCGTCAAGCGCATCATGGAGCTCTATCAGCTCGACGAGGCCGCCGCGCTGAAGGCCATCGCCACCTCCGACAAGGAGCGCGGCAACCACTACTTCCGCTACACCGACCTCAAGTGGGGCAAGGCGCAGAATTATGATATCTGCATCAACTCCTCGCTGATGGGCGTTGACAAGACCGTCGAGATGCTCGTCGACCTCGCCAGAATCGAGGAGCGCTGATCGTGCGTGTCATCCTTCCGTCCGAGACGGCGCTCGTCCTTGGCGGCGGCGGCGCAAAGGGCGCCTATGAGATCGGCGCGATTGAGGCGCTCGAATCGCTCGGCATCCGCGCCAGCAGCGTATACGGCACGTCTGTCGGCGCGCTGAATGCAGCGATGTATGCGCAGGGGCGCATGGACCACGCCGCCGCGCTGTGGGAGCAGCTGCGCCTTGAAGACGTCGTCACCGAGGAAAGCGCCGAGCTTGTCGAGGACATCGAGAAGCTCTTCGATCATCCGGACAAGCTGCTGGATTTTATCGCCCGGCGCGGGCCAAAGAAGTCTCTGGACATCACCCCCTTCGCTGCGATGCTGAGCGCCTATGTCGACGAGGACAGGCTGCGCGGCAGCGATATCCGCTTCGGCCTTGTCGCCACGCGCTTCCCCTCGCTTTCCTGTGTGGAGAAGCGCCTGCAGGACATGGCGCCGGGCAGCGTCCACAGCTGGCTGCTCGCCTCCAGCGCATGCTATCCCGCCTTCCCGGCGGTCACCATCGACGACGATCGCTTTATTGACGGCGGCTTCTGCGACAACGTGCCCGTCGGCATGGCGATCCGCGGCGGCGCAAAGCGCATTATCGCCATCGACATCGGGCGCAGCCGCGCCCATGACCAGTACGACCGCCGCCCGAACATCACCTATATCCGCACCTCCCATCCGCTGGGCAGCCTGCTGGATTTTGACCCGGAGCGATCCTCGCGCAACCGTATTCTCGGCCGCAATGATACGCTCCGCGCCTTCGGCCGTCTGCGCGGCGTCCGCTATTCGTTCGATCCGCATTCCGTGCAGGCGCATCTGCTCGAGGCGGAGACCTTCCTCGCCCGGCTCACGCTCTGCGAGTCGCTGCTGACGCCGCCCGGCGCGCTCAGGCGCAATGCCGACGCAGCCCCGCTCTTCTCCATTCTGGAGGAGACCCTGCCGCCGAAGCCCGACGCCGCGGACTATATGCTCCGCGCTCTCGAGCTCTGCGCCGAGACAGCGCAGCTCAACCCCGCCGAGGTCTACACCATCGAGTCCCTGACCGACGCCCTGCGGGCGCATCTCCCGCTGGAGAAGGCCGATTCCATGATCGATTCGCTCCTTGGCGGGCGCATCGGCGTGCTCTTCGCGCCGCCGCAGCCCGACAGGCGGCTGGTCATCGCCTGCCTGTTCCGCCTGCTGGAGCGGGAGCGCAGCTTCTCCCCGCTCGCCCTGCGCACGCTCACCGCATTCCCCCGGGAGATGCTCTGCGCGCTCACCCTGCGGGAGTTCCTCTGAGCAGCCTGCTCTGCATTGCCGCAGAACAAAAGGGACGCCTCCAACCGGCGTCCCTCCCCTGTGTGCAGTATTCCATTACGGCAGCTCGTCGAACGAATCGATGATCACATCGCAGACCTCCTGCATCTGCGCGCGCCAGCTGGTGTTCGTCCCGTCCGTCACGCCGACGACGGTCAGCCCCGCCTCTCGCGCGCCGCGCATGGCATATACGGCGTCCTCAAACATCACGCATCCGGCCTTGTCAACGCCAAGCATCCCGGCGAGGCGGTCATAGAAGTCCGCCTCCCCCTTCCCGCCGCCGATCATCCCGACGGAGAAGATATGGTCAAGCAGCGGCGCAAGGCCCGCGCGCTCCAGCGCCATCCGCGCCATTGGCTCCGGCGTCGCCGTCGCAACCACGCAGAGCACGCCGCGCGCCCGCAGGCGGCGCAGGTAGGCCTCCGCGCCCGGCTTCTGCGGCAGGCCGCGGCGGTACTCCGCCTCCATCCTGCCCGTGGCGTCAGCGCAGAGCGTATCAAAATCCGTCGTGAAGCCAAACTGCTCCTGATAATACAGCACGACGGCCCTGCCGGTCAGCTGCATCATCTGTGCGCGCTGCTCCGCTGTGGGCTCAATCCCCTGCCGGCGGATGTATTCCGCATTCCGCCGCCGCCACTCGCCCATCGAGTCAAGGATCGTGCCATCCATATCAAAGATCGCCGTGCGCATCCCCTCAAGGCATGCCATACGCGCATCATCCGTCATGCTCGTCATCCCCATCGTCCGTTCCTTCGGGCCGCGCAGGCGCGGTCCCCGTCTCTTTATTATACCTGCCGCCGCATCATGCGGTCAAGCATGCGGCGCGCTGCGCGAAAGGCAGAATCCCATGACCAGAGACCTGTATATCCGCATGACGGGACGCACCCGCGCGCTCGTGAGGCGGCTGCCCGGCGGGACACGGATGCTCCGCCTGCCCACGCTCGTCTGTGCCTGCGCGTATATCACCGCGCTGCTGGCGCTGATTCTGCGCGGGGATGTGCGCGTGCTTCGCGCCATTATCATCCCGGCAGTCTGCTTCCTTGCCGTCACTGCGCTGCGCCCTTTGATCGGCCGCGAACGTCCGTATGACGTATTCGGCGCGCCGCCGGTCGGCGCATACCGCCCCGGCAAGGGCAAGAGCATGCCCAGCCGCCACGCCGCCAGCGCGGCAGCTATCGCCTTCGCCGTGATCTACGGCTTCCCCTATCCTGTGATCATCGTCTTCATGCTGGCGCTCTGCGCGCTGATCGCATCGCTTCGCGTGCTCACCGGTCAGCATTACCCCACGGACGTCCTAGCCGCCCTCGCGCTGAGCGCCGTCCTGTCCATCATCGGCTATTGTCTGTAACGGAGGCTTATCCCCATGACGTCTGAAGAACGCAATCAAATGCTCCTGCATGAGCCTGTCAATAAAGTGATTCCCCGTCTCGCCGTCCCTTCCATTATCTCCATGCTGATCTCCGCCATTTACAACATGGCGGACACCTTCTTCGTCAGCCAGATCGGCACGTCGGCCTCCGCCGCCGTCGGCGTCACATTCTCCATCATGTCGATCATACAGGCCGTTTCCTTCACCATCGGCATGGGCAGCGGCACCAACGTCAGCCAGGCGCTCGGCGCAGGCGACGAGGAGCGCGCGCGCCGCTACGTCGCCACGGGCGTCATCAGCGCATTCGGCATCGGTATGGTAATCGCCGTGCTCGGCCTGTCCAGTATCCATCCGCTGGTTCGTTTCCTCGGCGCGACGCCGACCATCGAGCCCTATGCCATTGATTATGCAACCTATATCTTCTACGGCACGCCGTTCATGATGGCCTCCTTCGCAATGAATAATCTGCTTCGCTTTGAGGGGCTTGCAGCGTACGGCATGATCGGCATCTCGACTGGCGGCCTGCTGAATATGGCGCTGGATCCGCTGCTGATCTTCGGCATGGGGCTTGGCACAGCCGGCGCGGCGATCGCCACCGCGATCTCCCAGTTCGTCAGCTTCTGCATCCTGCTGTATATGTCCAATACCCGCCCCGACGCCATCGCCATCCGTCTGCGTCATTTCCGCCCGACGGCGGGCATGTACGGGCGCATCCTCTACAATGGCTTCCCCTCCCTGGGCAGGCAGGGCATCGCCAGCATATCGACCATCCTGCTCAACACCACCGCAGCCGCCTACGGCGACGCTGCGATTGCCGCGATGTCGATCGTCAGCCGCTTTGTGATGTTCATCAACAGCTCTGTGATCGGCTTTGGTCAGGGCTTCCAGCCGGTCTGCGGCTTCTCCTACGGCGCGGGCGCGTATGGGCGCGTGCGCGAGGCCTTCTCCTATTGCGTGAAGGTCGCCACCTGCATCCTGCTTGTGCTGGGTCTGATTGCGATGCTGCTCTCCAGCCAGATCATCACAGTCTTCCGCCGTGACGATGTCGAGGTCATCCGCATCGGCACGACGGCGCTGCGCCTGCAGCTGATGACCATCCCGCTCTGGGGCTTCATCGTCATGAGCAATATGTTCACCCAATCCATCGGCTACGGTCTGCGCGCGACGCTGATCTCCATCTCCCGTCAGGGTCTGTTCCTGATCCCCGCGCTGATCGTTCTTCCGGGCATCTTCGGTCTGCTGGGCATCCAGATGGCGCAGCCCTTCTCCGATGCGCTCGCCTTTGTGCTGTCCTTCGTCGTCTCGCGCGGCATCCTGCGCCAGCTGCGCAATATGGAGGCGCAGCGCTGATCCCTCTCGCGCAAAAGCAAAAGGTCTGCAGAGCATACGCTCCGCAGACCTTTTATTGTTCATGATCAGCCCAGATAGCCAACGAGCACCTTCAGCGTCGCGACAGCGCCGTCGACATGGCTGCGCTCATAGCCGTGGGAGGCATACACGCCGGAGCCGATGAGGCCATGACGGATATCGTAGCCCGCGCGCAGCGTCGCCTCAACGTCGCTGCCGTACGCCGGGTAGACATCCACCGCATACGGCGCGCCCATCTTCTCCGCCGCGGCGATCAGCCCCTTGACCACGTCGTAGTTATACGGGCCGCCGCTGTCCTTCGCGCAGATGGAGACCATGCGCTCGTCGCACTCCAGTCCCTCGCCGACGCAGCCCATATCCACGGAGATCGCCTCCGTCACGCCCTGCGGCACGCTCGCGCTGCCGCCATGACCGACCTCCTCAAAGGAGGTGATATGCGCATAGACCGCTCGCTCCGGCGTCACGCCGTTGTCCTTGAGGTATTTCGCATAGCCCAGCAGGATGCCGACGCTCAGCTTGTCGTCGAGGAAGCGGCTCTTGATGTAGCCGCTGGCGGTCACGCGGGTGCGCGGCTCAAAGCAGACGTAGTCGCCCACGCGGACGCCGAGCTTCTTCACATCCTCGTCGGAGGCGACGACCTCGTCCAGCACGATCTCGATGCTGTCGAAGGTGCGCTGCGTCTCCGCGTACTTGGTGTTGACATGGACGGAGGCGTTGATCAGCTGCGCCGTGCCCTCGACGACGCCGTCGAACTTGGTATACACGCGGCAGTTCTCCGTCTCCACGTTCTCCGCCTGCAGGCCGCCGATGCGCGTGATGCGCAGACGGCCGTTTTTCTTGATCTCCGCGACCATGCCGCCCAGCGTGTCCATGTGTGCCTCCAGCAGGACGCCGTCCTGCGCATCCTTCCCGCCGAGGGCGACAATCACGCCGTCCTTGCGGGTGAGCTGCGGTGCGTAGCCCAGCGCCTCAAATCGCGCCATCACATGCTCCGCCGCCTTCTTTGTCATGCCGCTCGGGCTGTCCACGTTAAGCAGCGCCGCCGTCTCCTCGAGGATATACTGTCCGTACTGCTTCAGATCCATCTTGCTCCTCCTATGCTCTGCGCAGATCCCCGCGCGTTATTCCGTCCTGAGCTCCTGCACGCGGCTGATGATGATGGACACCGTCCCATCGTCATTGGCCACCACGGCAAAGCTGTTCTCGTCGTCCGCCAGCGTGCGCGGCAGCGTGATGGAGATGCCGTTGTCCGTGCGGATCTTCACCTTCTGCAGCTGGGCGACGACGCGCTTGTTCTCCACCGGGATGACCGGCTCCAGCTCCGCCTCCTGCATCTGCTGGCTCATCTGCGCGATGATCGCCTCGCGCTCCTCGTCGCTGCGGAAGATCTCCTGCGCAACCTCCTGCACGTCGATGACGCCCTTCTCCTCGATGGATTTGCTCATCGCGCGCTTGATCGCCGGGCGCAGCTCCTGCGGCGGCACGTCGGGCGCCGCCTGCTCGATCATCTCCGTCACCGCGGCGACAGCCTCCTTCGTGCTGCGCGTCGCCGCCATGGAGAAGAGCGCCTCCGCAAAGAGCTGCCTGTTCCCCGCATTGGTCAGGACACCGGTGTCCCGCAGACGGATATCGCCCGTGGACAGATTCACCACAAAGCCGGCGTAGCCCTTGCCGCCCGGCGGCGGCAGCACCGTCCCATGCGGCAGGAGCATCGTATGGACGCCGTCGTCCGTCGTCTCGATCTGATGCACAACCGCGTTCCTGTAGGGGAGCTGCGCCACGCACAGGTGCGGATCGCCGTTCTGCTCGAAGGTGAATACCGCCATGTCAAACCCCTCGCGCGGAATCTCCAGCGCCTGCAGGGCGTCGTCCATGCAGGCCAGCAGCGCAGAGGACGCCTCCGCAAAAGGTATATGGCCAAAGCGGCGCAGAAGCTCCTCCTGCGCGCTGCCCGGCTCCACGCAGGTCGTCCTGCTGGTGTCGGAATTCATCAGCTTCTCCGCGATCGTGCTCAGGTATTCCCCCGCCGCATCGTCGGGCTTGCCGGGCTTCTGCGGGAATACCGGGGACATCGGGCCGCCGTCATAGATCGCAATCGCCGCTCGGGCAATGATATTCATGCGTTCTTCTCCTGTTCATCATCATCTGATCAGCATCATATACAGCGCCGTGCCGCCCGCGATGCTCACGAGCGTGCTGCGCTTCCACAGGTGCAGCGCGACCACCGCCGCAGCGGCGATCAGCTGCTTCGCGCCGTCCTCAAGGGAGCCAAAGGGCACGCCCTTGAGGCAATAGACCACCAGCGCCGCCATGATCGCCGGCGGCAGCACGCGCCCGAGGGCGAGCACCATGCGCGGCGCGCCGTTCTTCCCGCCGAAGAAGAGGAACGGCAGCGCGCGCAGGACCGCCGTCACGCCCGCACAGACGAGCACAATACAAAGAGCATGCAGATTCATGCGCGCTCCTCCTTCCCCTTCGCCGCGCCCATCACGGTCAGCAGCAGCGCCGTCGCCGCCAGCGCAGGCGCAAGGAACCTGTCCGGCCCGAGCAGGAACAGGCTCAGCAGCGAGCAGCATGCGCCGACGATCATCGGCAGCCTGTTTTCGCTCGCGAGCGCACGCTCCACGCAGATGACAATAAACAGCGCGGTCATCGAGAAGTCGATACCCGTCAGGTCAAACGGCAGGCCCGTCGCCAGCAGCGAACCGATCACAGAGCCCGCAACCCAGTACAGCTGGTCATACAGCGCGATACGCAGCATCACGCCGTCGCTCTCCTCCCCCGGGAGCGAGCAGAAGACGGAATATGTCTCATCTGTGAGGGAGAAAATCATGTACGGGCGGATCGCCTTCATGCGCGAAAAGCGCTCAATCCACGACAGCCCGTAGAACAGATGGCGCGCATTGACCATCAGCGCTGTGAGGGCGACGGTCAGCAGCGACGCGCCGGACACGAGGAACGGCACCATCACAAACTGCAGGCTGCCGGCATAGACAAGGCCGCTGGCCATCAGCGCCCACGCCGGCCCGAAGCCCGCCTGCGCGAGCGTCGCGCCGAAGGCCGTCCCCAGAAACAAATAGCCGCACATGACAGGCAGCGTCATGCGCAGCACGCGCAGCCGGTCGCCTTTGACCATACCGCTCATTGTCTTTCATCCCTTCCGCCTGCCGTGTCCTCCTCAAGAATCCTCGACAGGGAAATCATCAGGCAGACCATCGGCGTGAAGAGCGCGTCGTCCTCCACGCCCATCAGCCGCTGGATCTTGCTCAGACGGTACCGTACCGTGTTCGGGTGCTGGTAGAGCGCCTTCGCCGCCGCGGCGATCTCCATATGCGCCTCCACATAGGCGCGGGCGGTCGCCTCCAGATTCGTGCGGTTCTGCGCGTCATACTGGCGGATTTTCGCCAGCGTCTGCCGGCACTGCCCGCTGACAAAGCCATTCTCGCTCATCGGGAAGAGCCACGCATACAGACCCAGCTTCCCGGCGCTCATCATGCCCCGGCGCTCCAGCTTCGCGGCGCGCGCGGCATACACCGCCTCGCACAGCGCCATGCCGAATGCCGCCGCATCCTCCCTGCGCCCGCCAACACCGATATACAGCCGCTCCGCAGAAATGCCCGCGCCGGCGAGCAGCGCCCGCAGCCACGCCGTATCCTCCTGCTCCTCCCCGCTGCAGCGGCAGAGGACGAGCAGCATCCTGCGCCACTCCATGACGATGCAGCGCTGCATCGCCTGCGCGTTGCCGGTCAGGTATTCATACAGCCTGTCATCAAGGCCCGGCATATGCTCGCACGGAAGCAGCGCGCAGATTCTGTATGCGCCCGCACCGGCGGGGTTGATCCTCGCCACGCGCTCGCGCACCTGATCCGCCGTCATATCCCCGCGCATCAGCGCGTCCAGCTCCTTCTCGTAGCCGGCGAAATGCCGCCGGCCGCGGATGAGCTCCGTCACCTCGAGGATGACCTCCTCGATATAGGTATCGTCAAAGAGGAACATCGGCGTGCCCAGCTCGTTCGCCGTCCTGATGACATCATCCGGCAGCTCCCTGAAGTACGCCGTCTTTACCAGCAGGCCCGCAACGCCCTGCTTCATCAGCGCAAGCAGGGATTGGGACACCAGCTGCGCATCGCCGCGCGCATAAGCCAGCGTCGTCACCACCAGATCGCCCCGGTAGAAGTCCGGCAGCTGCATCCGGGAGGGATCATACTCAAACAGGACGGCCGCCGTCACGGTGCGTTCCACACCGGATTCTCCCGCAATCAGACGCAGCCCGCCGAGATTCTGCAGCCTGTACAGCTCACGGATACGGATCATCAGCCTCCCCCTTCCCCGCAAAAAAACTTGCCCCTATTATACCACCACCGCAGGGCATTGACAAGCGCGGGCCGCCCGCGGTCGGCGCGATCCGCCCTCGCCCTGCAATCCCTACAAAAACAGAGCCGCCCCAATAAGGACGGCTCCCATTGTATTCACAGCCCGAGGCGCTCCAGCAGGAACGCCTTCATCCGCTCCTTGTAGCCCCACTTGAGCTGCGGCACCACCTCGCGCCGCGGCTCCAGGAAAGAGACGCCGTTCAGATCCAGCGACAGGCTGTCCAGCGGCCAGCCCTCGCGCCTCCGCTCGCAGGGCTTGTCCAGCATATAGAAGGCGTTCATCCGTGCCTCCTCCCGCGTGGCAACAAAGCGATGGATCTCCTCCCCTGTTTTGAGCGCAAGCCCGTCCATATAATAGGCGAGCACGCGCCCGCCCAGTTTCCCAGCAAGGCGGGCATAATACGCGATCATCTGCTCGTCGTCAAGGCGCTCCCCGCCCTGCGGCGTACGGATATGCAGTCCGGGCTGGCGCGGATCGTCCAGCGGCAGCGCATCAAAATACAGGCCGGAATCCACACAGATCACCGTGTCGGCATACTGCCCGTAGTAGGCCGCCTTGATCGCCGCATTCTCCGCCGGCGTATGCCCGTTCTCCTCCGGCTCGCCGTCAATGCCGAGCTGCGCCGGGGTCACGAACTGCACCGGCGCATCGGCAAGCAGCCGCTCAAAGTAGCGCACCTTGGACGGATTGGTCGTACCCAGCAGGATCACGCGGCGATCAAACCCTTCCGCAAGGCGGCGGAAGAGCACCGGCGTGATCGCAGGATAGGTGATATTCTCCGGCAGCGCGTCAAAGCAGCGCACCTCCGCCATCTCGCTGCCCGGCGGGATATCCCCAAGCCTGTGGATATCTGCGGTGAATACGCAGCCATAGCCCAGCGCGCCAGTGTCCCTGACGCCGGCGGCATAGTCGCACAGCGGGCGGATCTCAAAATCGACCGCGCCGGATTCCTCCTGCAGCTCGCGGCGGGCAGCTTCCAGCGGCGTCTCGCCCGGCTCGATATGCCCGCCCTGCGTTTCCCATGTGCTGCGCGCATGGTGGCGGCTGAGGAGAATCTGTCCACAGTATGTGGATAAGATGACGACGAAGCGGTGGCTGGGCAGCGCGCCATAGGGATAAGTCGAGCAGATCATGATTCCGTCTCCTGTTCTGTGGTATGTATCGTATTATAGCGCGGCAGCGCTGCGCTGTAAAGCGATGCGGCCTCTTCCATCCGCCGCGAAGCGAAGAAGGGAGTCTGAGGGAGACATCCCTCAGGCGGGTTTGGGCGGCAGCCCAATAGCCCCCGCAGGGAGAACATGCGCACGCCGCAGCGGGAGCAGAGCGACCTATTGCGGCGGTAGGATAGATACTTGATACCGCCGCGAAGCGATGAAGGGTCAAGGGATGAAATCCCTTGGCGGGATCATAAAGGCGGCAGCCCTTATCGTCCCCCCCTGCAAGCGTAATGCGCACGCCGCAGCGGGAGCGGAGCGACCTATTGCGGCGAAATAGACTGTGCTTCAAACAGTCGCCTCCGGCGGAGAACATAGTGCAGGAGGCCAAGGAGGAGACGAGGGATCCCATTCCGGGGAGCCTGCATAGTCGCAGCC
>JAGBAV010000107.1 GCA_017938795.1 Clostridia bacterium | reverse complement strand
CCGATCGGGCGGTTCGGGTTCTGAATGCCGGCGCGGCTGCGGAGGATGGCCTCGCAGACCTTTTCAACGGCTTCGTCCTGCCCGATGACGCGCTGATGCAGCGTGTCGTCCAGATGCAGCAGCTTTTCGCGTTCGCCCTCCATCAGCTTGGAGACGGGGATACCCGTCCAGCGGGCGACGATGCGCGCAATCTCTTCCTCAGAAACCTTGTCACGCAGCAAGGTGCTGTCGTTCCTGGCTTCTTCGGCCAGCTTCTCCTGTTCAGCGAGTTCTTTCTGCAGCTGTGGAAGCTGACCATACTTGAGCTCTGCGGCACGGTTGAGGTCGTAACGGCGCTCTGCCTCGGCGATCTGCGCGCCGAGCTGCTCGATATCCTCGCGCAGCTTCTGCACCTTCGAGATAGCGTTCTTCTCATTCTCCCAGCGCGCCTGCATGGAGGAGAAGGATTCTCTCATGTCGGCCAGCTCTTTCTGGATGACGGCGAGGCGCTCGCGGGAGAGGGCATCGTCTTCCTTTTTAAGGGCGGCCTCTTCGATTTCGTGCTGCATGATGCGGCGGCGGACGTCGTCCAGCTCCTGCGGCATGGAGTCCATCTCGGTGCGGATGGTGGCGCAGGCCTCGTCGACGAGGTCGATGGCCTTATCCGGCAGGAAACGATCGGAGATGTAGCGGTTGGAGAGCATCGCCGCAGCAATCAGCGCCTGATCCTGAATCCTGACGCCGTGGAATACCTCATAGCGCTCCTTAAGGCCGCGAAGGATCGAAATCGTGTCCTCGACAGTCGGCTCGGCAACCATGACCGGCTGGAAGCGCCGCTCCAGCGCAGCATCCTTCTCGATGTACTTGCGGTATTCGTTGAGCGTCGTCGCGCCGATACAGTGCAGCTCGCCGCGGGCGAGCATGGGCTTGAGCAGGTTGCCTGCATCCATGCTGCCCTCGGTCTTGCCTGCGCCGACGATGGTGTGCAGCTCATCGATGAACAGGATGATCCGGCCTTCGCTGGCCTTGATATCGGCAAGCACAGCTTTGAGTCGCTCCTCAAACTCACCGCGGAACTTCGCGCCGGCGATCAGCGCGCCCATGTCCAGAGAGAAGATGGTACGATCCTTCAGGCTGTCAGGAACGTCACCGCGGACAATGCGCTGGGCAAGTCCCTCGGCAATGGCGGTCTTGCCGACGCCCGGCTCGCCGATCAGCACAGGATTGTTCTTGGTCTTGCGGGAAAGGATGCGGATTGCATTGCGGATCTCCGCATCGCGGCCGATAACGGGATCAAGCTTGTTCTGGCGCGCAAGCTCGACGAGATCCTGACCGTACTTTTTCAGCGCGTCATAGGTGCCTTCAGGGTCCTCGCTTGTGACGCGGGCGCTGCCGCGCACCTCCTGCAGCGCAGAGAGGAAGGCGGACTTTGTTACGCCCCAGCCGCCAAGCAGCGGCTTGACGCCGGAGTCGGCCTTTTCAATCAGGGCGAGGAAGAGGTGTTCGACGGAGATATACTCATCGCGCATCTGCTTCATCTCGGATTCCGCCTGCTGGAGGACGGCGGAAACACCGCCGGAAACATAGGGCTGCTGGTTGCTGCCGGAAATGCGGGGCAGGCGGGAGAGAGCGCTTTCGCACTGGCTCTGCGCCTGACGAAGCGAAACACCGAGCTTGCTGAGGAGCTGACCGATCAGACCGTTCTCCTGATTGACGAGCGCGGAAAGCAGATGGAGCTGTTCGACCTGCGCGCTGCCGTAGGTCTGAGCCAGCTGCTGAGCGCTTTGCAGCGCAGAAAGGGATTTTTGCGTGAAGCGACTGGATTCCATACCAATCATCCTCCTTTATATCCATACATGTCAGTATGCCATGAATGGCGGAACCTTACGCTGACAGTATATCATGGTCAAAGAAAGTCAGTAAACCGTCAGAATGAAAAAACGTTTATGTCAAAGATAGTCAAATTCAACAAAAGCGATGCTGTCAGAGAAGAGTAAGCCTGTCATACGGGACGTAGTATTTCATATATCGCCTGCCAAGTCTGTCTCTGTATTCTCCGTTCCTGTCAGGAACCATGACGGCGGCGCGCTTGCCAAGGGAGGAGACGACCCCCATGAGCTGCTCCCTGCTGTAGATGAAGGCGACCTTCGCCCCGGGCCTTACGCCTGTGCTGCGGGCTTCGCTCATGGCGGTGGGAAGGCTGTGACGGATATCCGTATGCCCGAAAAGGCGGCTCGCCAGTGCAAGGAAACGCTTGCTGTGGCCGGTCTCGCCGAAGAGGGCAAGCTCCAGCGCATGACAGAGCTCATGCTCAAAGACGATGAGGAAGGCTTCCTGCGCGGTTGAGGCGGAAAGGCCGTTCAGGGAGAACGGGCCGTCCTTGAGGCGAAACAGGAAATCGCCGGACATGCGGATCTCCGCACGCTCCAGCTGTCTGCCGCGGGTGCGAGAGTAGATGAATTTGCCGGCAGTGCTTGTCATTCGCGTAGAGAGCGTCACCGTGAGGCTCCCGTATGCGCGGCGAAGGAAGCCGTCAAGAAAAGTCTCGTCATACAGGCGCAGCAATTCCTGCAGCGTACCGACCCCGATGGAGGCGACGGGGGATTGCTTGAATCCTTGGTCAATGACAAGAAGACGGACCAGTATGCTGATCCGTCTGCTCTGTATTTCCTGTGATGATGCGGGAAAAGCGAAGGGGAGAGGGCGGGTATTCTTTGCCATAGATTTCCTTTACAGCGCAATCTCAACGCGCACGGCACGGCCGACGAGCTTGACGTCGCTGATGTGCACAGACTCTGCGCCCAGCTCGCGATCGCCGCTCTGCAGCAGAATATTGGAATTGCCCAGCAGCTTCACGCGGCGCAGGCAGCGATGCGCACCATACTCGACAAGCATGATCGCGCCGTCGACAGGCAGCGTCTGCGGGACGACGAGCACAAGGTCTCCCTTCTCGATGCGCATGGCGCGCATGGAATCGTCCGGCGCAAGGAAGTAAACGACCTTATCCGGCTTTGCGCCTTCGATCTTACCGTCCTGAATCGGAACCATCCTGCGGGATACCTGAATCCAGCCGGCGTTCATCACCGGAACAGGGCGCAGAACGCTGCTGAGAGCATCGAGCCAGATGCCGCTCTGCTCCTCAGGGCTTGCGCTCTTGACAGGCTTGACGGGCTCGGGCTTCGCTGCGGGCTGCTGCACGGGCTTGGGCGCCGGAGCGAGGGTGCCAAGATCTACGGTGGCTGCGATTTCATCAAGGGAGAATTCGGCTTCGTTGCGCGAACTCGTGCCGAGCTTATTGAGAATGCGGCGCGCCTGATCATCCTGAATGATGCGGCGGCCTTCTTCAACGTCCTTCAAGTATCCCTCGGAGACGCCGCACTTCTTGGCGACCTGCTTGCGGGTCAGCTTCTGGCGCGTGCGCTCAAGGAGAATCAGATCACCCAAACGGCTCATATTGGTTTCCTCCTGAATGGTATAGGCTGGTTATCAGCACCATGATAGCGGATTATGATGCGAATGTAAAGGACTTATTTCTGATCAGAACCGTGTTTTGCCGGCGGCTCGTAGCGGGCGAAGTCGCTGGTTGTGAGGTTTTTGCGGGCAAGCTGAAGATTAGCCGCCTCGCCAAGCAGCGTGTAGGCGATCGATGTGACGGGCACGGCGGTGATCATGCCGACCACGCCAAAGAGACCGCCGCCCACCGTCACAGCCAGAAGCACCCACATCGAGGGAAGATTGATGGAAGTGGAGACCACGCGGGGATAAATCAGGTTGGTCTCCAGCTGCTGCAGGACGAGGATGAAGATGACGAAGCCGATCGCCTGAACAGGGCTCTCGATGAGCACAAGGAAGGCCCCGACGATGCAGGAGATAATCGCACCGTAGATCGGGATCAGCGCGCAGAAGAGCATGATCACGGAGATCACCAATGCGTGCGGGAAGCGGAAGATCACCATACCGATAAAGCAGAGCGAGCCGAGGATCGCCGCCTCCGTGCACTGGATCGTCACATAGGAGAAGAATGTCCTGTGCGCCATGCCGGACACGCGGGTGACGACGTCGCAGAAGCGCTTGGGCAGGAAGGCGTAGATCAGCTTCTTGCACTGGCGGGAGAGGGAATCCGTCTGCAGGAGGATATAGATCGCAAAAACGAAGGAGATGATGACGTCCGTTGCGCTGGAGAAGATCGAAGATGCGCTGGAGACGATGGAGGATGCCGCGATGCCGGCGTATTTCTGCACAAGCGAGATCAGCGTGGAAGCCATCAGGTTAAGATCCGGAATATAGGGCGCGACGATATCATGGAGTTCGGGGTATTCTTCCAGCCAGACCATAAGCTCCGATATCCACGTCTGCGCGACGGGAACAAAAGCCATGATGGAGCCGGCGAGGGAGGAGACTGTCTGAACAAGCTGGGGCACGACGATCAGGCCGAAGAGAATGATGAGCGTGAAGAGCAGCACGATGGCCAGCAGCAGGCTGACCGGACGGCGGGCGCCGTCGCCAAGAATCGGACGGGCAGGCGCCGGAGAAGGCTTGCCGCGGCCGGAAGGCTTGCGGCGCGGCAGCGGACGGCTCAGGAGACGGTCAAAGAGCTTCATCGGTACGCTGAGCACGAATGCCAGACATGCGCCGACGATAAAGGGGGAAAACGTGGTCAGCGCGCTGCTCACCCATATGAGGATGGACGAGATATGATTCATGCACAGAAGCAGACCGACGGTAAAAGCGGAGAGAAATATCAGAAAGCGTTTCGTGTTGTCTGTCAGCTGCATACAGATCCTCCGATGATATAATGATTCCATATTATACCCGTTTTGGGTCAAAAAAGAAACCTGTTTAACGGAAAAGTCAGTAACAGGCTCTGCTTGCATTAGCGGTGCATTTGCGCTATATTAATCATATATGTGTCTGATGCAGATGAACGGAGGAGATATGATGAGGGAGATCAGCACTCAGCTTGTGGAGGAGACGGTCTGCAGTCTGTTCCTGAGCGCATGCTGCGAGATTGGAAGCGACGTACTGGGGCTGCTCAACGCTGCGCTTGACAGGGAGGAATCACCCTTCGGGCGCGAGGTGCTGCGTCAGCTGATTGAGAACGACGAACTTGCTGCGCGGCGGCGCATGCCGATCTGTCAGGATACGGGCATGGCTGTGATCTTCATGGAGGTTGGGCAGGACGTCCATTTTACCGGCGGCGATATCAATGAAGCGATTGAGACAGGGGTTCGCCGGGCATACCGCGAGGGATGCTTCCGCGCCAGCGTATTGACGCCGCTTGGCCGGGTCAATACAAAGGACAATACCCCGGCTATTGTGCATACGCGCATTGTACCGGGTGATCGGGTGACGCTGACCGCTGCACCGAAGGGCTTTGGCTCGGAGAATATGTCCCGGCTGTTTATGCTCACGCCGTCTCAGGGTGTACAGGGCGTTAAGGATGCTGTTGTGGAGGCGGTTCGTCTTGCCGGGGGCAATCCCTGTCCGCCGGTTGTTGTCGGCGTCGGTATCGGAGGCACTGCGGAATACGCAATGCTCATGGCGAAGCACAGCCTCACGCGCGAATGCGGCGAGCCGTCGCCCGACCCCGAGCTTGCTGCGATGGAGCGTGAGCTGCTGGAGCGGATTAATTGCCTTGGTATCGGGCCGCAGGGCCTTGGCGGGCGCACGACGGCGCTGGCAGTCCATATTGAGCAGATGCATACGCATATTGCCGGGCTTCCGGTTGCTGTGAATATGCAGTGCCATGCAGCACGGCATAAGACGGCAGTCATCTGAAAGGCGGGGAAGCAGATGGTGAAACAGATTCATGCTCCGCTGCAGCCGGAGGAGCTTGCCTCCCTGCGTGCCGGAGACAGCGTGCTGCTCAGCGGCACAATCTATACAGGAAGAGATGCAGCGCATAAGCGCATGTGTGCGCTGATTGCCGATGGGCAGGCGCTGCCGTTTGACGTGCGCGGGCAGGTGATCTATTATGCGGGGCCGTGTCCTGCGAAGACGGGCGACGTCATCGGCTCCTGCGGGCCGACGACCAGCAGCCGCATGGACGCCTATTCACCCCTGCTGTGCGGCCTTGGGCTGATCGGTATGATCGGCAAGGGGCCGCGTGGGCCGCAGGTCGTGGAGGCAATACAACGAAACGGCGGCGTGTACTTCGCCGCGACCGGCGGTGCAGGCGCGCTGATTGCCGGCTGCGTGAAGGCGGTGAATGTGATCGCATTTGATGATCTGGGGACGGAAGCGATCCGTGAGCTCAAGGTCGAGAATCTCCCGCTGATCGTTGCCGTCGACGCGCACGGCGGGAATCTGTACGAGCAGGGCCCTGCGCAGTACAGAAGAGAATAAGCACGGAGGATGCGATATGCAGGAGATCATCATCAGCGGCTGGGACGATCTGCAGCGCAATATCTTTGACGACGTATGGGATGAGAAGGTCATGCGCTATCGTGACAGCCGGATCTACCGCGGCGCAGCAGACAGAGAATGGGATTTGAGCCCATCGCTCAACAGGGTCTGCGGGCATGACCTTTCTCTGGAAACGCATGTGTTCCGCCAATTCAGGAAGTATGGCTATGCGGAGCTTGCCGGATATGAGGGGTTCTGGAGCCTGCTGCCTGTGGCGCAGCATCACGGTCTGCCGACAAGGCTGCTGGACTGGACCTATTCTCCGATGGTCGCAGCCCATTTCGCGACAGAGGATACCGACTACTATGATCGCGACGGCGTGATCTGGCAGCTGGACGTCAAGCAGTTCCACAGCCATCTTCCCTCAATGCTGCGCAGTAAGCTGGAGGAGCATGACAGCAGCATCTTCACCATCGGCATGCTGGAAAAGACGGTGCAGGATTTCAGGATGATGCAGTCGCTCAGCGATGAGCCTTTTGCACTCTTCTTTGAGCCGTCGTCGATGATCGACCGCATCGTCAATCAGTATGCGCTGTTCTCGGTTGTATCCGATCCTGCGGTGCTGCTCTCTGAGATTATTGACAGCAAGCAGATCAAATGCCGCAAGCTGATTATCCCCAAGGAGGTCAAGCTTGAGATCCGTGATAAGCTGGATTACATCAATATATCCGAGAGGATGATCTATCCCGGGCTTGACGGCGTATGCAAATGGATTACGCGCCGCTATGCCGCGCTTGGACCGGTGTATAATGCCGGACACGGCGGCCATGAAGAATGATGCACGAGCGCACTGAACGCATCGGCGTCGGTTATATCATAAAAAACAGGAGCCGAGAGGGGCGGAAGCCCTGAGGAAGGAGAGAGAATAACGATATGAAAGTTGTACTGCAGAACCTGACCAAGCGATTCCCGGGGCGCGGCAAGGGCGCGAAGGACGTCATCGCTGTCAATGACTTTACGTTTGAGATCCCGGATGGCAAGCTGATCGGTCTGCTCGGTCCCTCGGGCTGCGGAAAGAGCACGACGCTGAATCTGCTCTGCGGCCTGCAGAAGCCGACGGCGGGCAAGATTTATTTCGGCGACGACGATGTGACAGCCCTGCCGGCAGAAAAGCGCGGCGTCGGCTTTGTCTTTCAGAATTATGCGCTGTATCCGCACCTGACCGTTCGCCAGAACATCACCTTCCCGCTGGAGAACCTTAAGGGCGAGGAGAAGCTGACCCGTGCGCAGATGCAGGAGAAGGCGCTGGAGGCTGCGCGGCTTGTGCAGATCGAGGAGCTGATGGACCGTAAGCCGAGCGAGCTCTCCGGCGGCCAGCAGCAGCGCGTGGCCATCGCTCGTGCGCTGGTGAAGATGCCGCGCATCCTGCTGCTGGACGAGCCGCTCTCAAACCTTGACGCACGTCTGAGGCTGCAGACGAGGGAAGAGATCCGCCGTATCCAGCGGGAGACGAAGATCACGACCATTTTTGTCACGCATGATCAGGAAGAAGCGATGAGTATATCCGACCTGATCGTGGTCATGAAGGACGGCGTTGTCCACCAGATCGGCAAGCCCCAGGAGGTTTATGATCATCCTGTGAATCTCTTCGTTGCCCAGTTCCTCGGCACGCCGCCGATTAACACATTCAGCGGCAGGGTAAAGGACGGCGCGCTGTACATTGGAGAGGACAGGGTGCTGGAGATTGGCGGCGTAGACGATCAGGAGGTCTTCGTCGGCGTTCGTCCCGAGGGCTTTATCCCGGATGAGAACGGTCCGCTTGTCTGCCGCCTTGGCCGCGTGGAGGTCATGGGCAGGGATATCAGCGTCGTTGCTTCGCATGATGCAGCAGCTGCGGCAGCGATCCGCGCCATCATCGACTCCGATCAGGAGGTCGATCAGGAGGCGGAGCTGGTCCGCTTCGGCGTGAAGCCCACGAAGGTGCATATCTTCTGCAAGGAAACGCAGCGGCGCATTGATTATGTGACCAAGAGATAACGGGAGAGAGAGCATGGAAAAACAGAGCTTAAAGGGCTGGCTGTACCTGCTGCCGGCGATCCTCTTTCTGGGCGTCTTCATGGTCTATCCGCTGATTGACGTCTTTATCTACTCCTTTGAGGAGGGATACAACTCTGCCTCGCAGACGTATTACGGCGTGGGCCTGTTCAATTACCGGTATGTTCTGCGCGATCCCTATTTTCTCCAGGCCGTCAGAAACACGTTCATTCTTGTGGCGATCACGGTGCCGCTCTCTACGGGCATTGCGCTGCTGATCTCTGTTGCGCTCAGCTCGATCAAGGCGCTGCGCAATCTGTTCCAGACGGTGTATTTCCTCCCGTATGTCACCAATACGCTGGCGGTCGGCCTTGTGTTCATGATTCTGTTCAAGAAGACGCCGTATACGGATGGCTTTGCGAATCTGGTGATCAGCTGGTTCGGCGGAGAGGCGATCGATTTTATCGATGGGCCTTACTGGGCGAAGATGTTTGTCCTGTGCTTCTATACAATCTGGGTTGTTATGCCCTTCAAGATCCTGATTCTGACCAGTGCGCTGGCCTCTGTCAATGAGATGTACTACAATGCGGCGCGCGTGGACGGTACGCCGAGGCTGCGCGTTTTTGCGCGTATCACGCTGCCGATGATCTCCCCGACAGTATTCTATCTGATCATCACGGGTTTTATCGGTGCGTTCAAGGCTTACAGCGATGCGGTGGCGCTCTTTGGCACCAACCTGAACGCGGCGGAGATGAACACCATCGTTGGCTATGTCTACGATATGCTCTACGGCAACAGCGGAGGCTATCCGTCTTACGCCTCCGCGGCGGCGATCATCCTCTTTGCCATCGTGCTGACGATCACCTGCATCAACCTGATCATCAGCAAGAAGCACGTGCACTACTGAGAGGGCAATAATATGGGAAATCAAATGGATTATGAGAAGATTGAGCGGCAGACCAAAGCCCGGAATATCGCGGCAAAGACGCTGATCTATGCGATGCTGACGGTATGGGGGCTTGTCGTGCTGTTCCCGTTCTACTGGATGCTGCTGACTTCCGTAAAGAGCTACAGCGCCTACAGCTCGGAGTTTGTGCCGAAGCTGTTTACACTCTCGCCGACGATGCAGAACTATACGGACGCCTTTACGGCTGTACCGCTTGGCGGGTATTTCCTCAACACGCTCATCTTCACCGTAGTGACGACGGCGATCATGCTCTTTGTGACGGTGCTGGCGGCGTTTGCCTTTGCGCGACTGCAGTTCAGAGGGAAGAATATCGCGTTCGTGATTTTCCTGTCTCTGATGATGATTCCCAACGAGCTGGTCATCATCACGAATTATGTGACCATTACCAACCTGGATCTGCGCAATACCTTTACAGGTCTGATTCTGCCGTCTGTGACGTCGGTATTCTACATTTATCTGCTCAAGGAAAACTTTGCGCAGATTCCGGACGAACTGTACTATGCGGCGAAGGTGGACAACACATCGGACCTCAAGTATCTGTTCAAGGTCATGATCCCGATCTGCCGCCCGACGCTGATCACCATTACTATCCTCAAAGTGATTGAGTGCTGGAATTCCTATGTCTGGCCGCGCCTTGTGACGGATGATCAGGCATACTATCTGGTATCAAACGGCATACAGGAAATCCGGGAAAACGGCTTTGGACGCGAAAACATCCCGGCAATGATGGCGGCGGTTGTGGTGATTTCCGTGCCGCTGATTGTGCTGTTCCTGGTCTTCCATAAGAAGATCATGGCCGGCGTGGCGAGGGGAGGCATGAAGGGATGATCAGGAGTATCATCAAGCGCATCTGTCTGATTCTGTGCCTGCTGGCGATGGCTGTGCTGCTTGGCGGCTGTCATGGCTCCAAGGGACTGGTTGCGTTCGAGCTGCCGAAGGAGTTTGACGAAAGCCGTACGCATGAGATCACCTTCTGGGCGAAGAACGATACCAATATGACGCAGGTGGGGATCTACGAGAAGGCGATTGAGGACTTCGAGGCGCTGTATCCCAATATCAAGGTCAATCTTCGCCTGTATACGGACTACGGCAGGATTTACAATGACGTCATCACAAACATCTCAACCAATACCACGCCCAATGTCTGCATCACATATCCTGATCATATTGCAACTTATATGACGGGAACGAACAGCGTTGTTCAGCTGGATGTACTGATGGCTGATCAGGCATATGGCCTTGGCGGCAGCAAGGTGAAGTTCGATTCGCCGACGCAGGCAGAGATCATCCCCAAGTTTCTCGGAGAATGCATGATTGACGGCCGCTGCTATGCGCTGCCGTACATGCGCTCGACGGAGGCCTGCTACGTCAATAAGACTTATGTCGAGGCGCTGGGCTATGAACTGCCGGAAACACTGACATGGGATTTCGTCTGGGAGGTTGCTGACGCGGCGGCAAAGAAGGATGAAGAGGGACTCTATCTGCTCAACGGGCAGAAAGTCATGATTCCTTTCATCTATAAGTCCACGGATAACATGATGATCCAGATGCTCCGTCAGCGTGGGGCGGGGTATTCCGACGCGGATGGCAATATCCTGATCTTCAACGACACGACGAGAGAACTCCTGAATACAGTCGCGCAGCATACCGCCGCAGGGGCGTTCTCGACGTTCAAGATCTCCAGCTACCCGGCGAATTTCCTCAACGCAGGCCAGTGCGTGTTTGCCATCGACTCGACGGCAGGCGCAACGTGGATGGGCTGCGATGCGCCGCTGATTGATATCAGTGAGGATCTGCTGGCGGAGTTTGAGACTGTCGTCATGCCGATCCCGCAGTTTGATCCGGAGCATCCGGCGATGATTTCTCAGGGTCCGTCGGTATGTCTGTTCAATAAAGAAGACCCGCAGGAAGTTCTGGCGTCCTGGCTGTTCACGCAGTATCTGCTGACCAATGATGTGCAGATTGCGTATGCTTCGACGGAAGGATATGTCCCCGTGACCGCCAAGGCGCAGGAATCCGACGCCTATCAGGATTACCTGAGCCGTGAGGGCGAGGATAATGATCTTCACTATGAGGTCAAGATCAAGGCCTCACGCCTGCTGCTTGAACATACAGAGGACACCTTTGTCACGCCTGTGTTCAACGGTTCTGCGTCTCTGCGCGATGCGGCAGGGCAGATGATTGAAGAGGTGACCAAGGGCGTCAGGCGCAAAAAGAACGTGGACGACGCGTTCATTGATTCGCTTTACCAGAATGTAGCGTCTCTTTACCGCCTTGATCAGAGCTCCGGCCGCAGTTCATCGACCGTGGACAGCGGAGCGCTCGGTCCGCTGCCTGCGACGGCGGTGCTGCTTCTTTGCGGCCTTGCAGGCACATGGGTGCTGATGGCGCTGTACATGGCTTGCGGCTGGGTGAAAAAGAAAAAGAAGCATTCCGGAAAATAAAGCGTTGATTTACAGCCGATTTGATGTATAATGAGGCTGTCACATTTGAACCCTGAAAAGGAGGAAAATACCATGAAGAAGATTTTTGCTATCGTGCTGGCGCTCGTCGCTTTCGCTGCCTTTGCCGTGACCGGCATGGCCGAGGGCGTCATGACCTACGCGGACTACGCGGCCGCTGAGATGGACACTGAGGTCGTCATCGAGACCTATGTTCAGGCTCACCAGTCCTGGTGGGACAACAAGGTCACCGTGTATACCCAGGATCAGGATGGCGCTTACTTCCTCTATGAGCTCGCCTGCTCTGAGGAAGACGCTGCCAAGCTCGTTCCGGGCACCAAGATCAAGGTTACCGGCTACAAGGGCCAGTGGGCCGGCGAGGTTGAGGTGATGGACGGCACCTTCGAGTTTGTCGAGGGCGGCGATACCTTCATTGCTGAGGCGCTGGACGTGACCGAGCTGCTGGGCACCGAGGAGCTGATCAATCATCAGAACAAGTTCGTCTCCTTCAAGGGCCTGACTCTTGAGGGCGTTGAGTACAAGAATGGCGAGCCGGGCGATGATATCTACCTGACGGTCTCCTACAACGGCCAGAGCTACAGCTTCTGCGTTGAGGTTTACCTGACCGGCCCGGATACCGACGTTTACAAGGCTGTGGCTGAGCTGCAGGCCGGCGACGTGGTCAATGTCGAGGGCTTCCTGTATTGGTACGAGGGCGTCAATACCCACGTGACCTCTATTGCGAAGGCCGAGTGATTCCATCCTCAAAACAGCCGTCCCGAAAGGGACGGTTTTTTGATGCTAAAGAATCGTTAAGGATACGGGATCGCGCTGTTTGGGTATATCTTTTTGTAAATGTCATTGTCTGCATATTGACAAACTGTTGCCCGAAACGAAAGCGCGGAGAGGAATGAAAAGGATAAACACGGGTTAACATAGTATGCATTCGTTATTGTAATGACAATTCGGGCGACGTATGCGCATTATGCGGAATGAATATGGGATGAACTGCGTTGACGGTTTGATTTGATTATGATATAATGTTTCAAAACCTTAATATGCGTTAATTTGGCGTTATGTAGTATGAATGCAGAGGTGCCTGATGAAGGAACTGAACATGTTGGTCTGGATGACACAGCTTGGCCTCAGCGTTGCCGCGCCGCTCGTATGCTATACCGGTCTGGCTGTATGGCTGCGCAGCAGGTTTGGCCTGGGCGTGTGGGTTATCTTCGTTGGTCTTGCGCTCGGCTTGTATTCTGCGGTGGAGGGCTTCGTGGTCTCGCTGAGAATGATGGAACGAATGGACAAGAGCGGCAAGGATCAGAGCGCATCAGGCAGAACGGATGACAGGCGGGGGATCAGATAAGCATGGAATCAAGAAAGATTGTCCTCAAGGAGACGGGGATTATCGCTGTCGGCGTGACGATTGGCGTTGCGCTCATGTATGCGGTGTTTGCGCTGCTTGGGCGGTTTGACCGTACGGTGCTCCTTGGCGGCGTCGTGGGTGCGCTGCTTGCGCTTCTGAATTTCTTTCTCATGGCAGTGAATGTCAGCCTCGCGGCGGACCGTGCTGCTGGCCAGGATGTCAAGGCGGGCAAATCGCTCGTGCAAACGTCTTATGCCATGCGCATGGCGGTCATCTTCATTGTGCTCTTTGCCTGCGTGAAGAGCGGCTTGTGCAATGTGTTTGCGGCGGTGATTCCGCTGCTGTTCGTTCGTCCTACCATCACTATCGCAGAATTCTTCAGAAAGTAAAGGTGAGCTGCAGTGTCTAATCTGAATGTAAGCGGTGCGTTTATTTACTTCACAATCCCTGTGTTCGGCGGTATCCCGATTACGCAGACGACAGTCTCGTCTCTGATTGTGACCATTATCCTGATTGCTGCCTGCATCAAGCTGGGGAAGAACCTCAAGATCCGCCCCGACGGTACGCAGGTGCTGGTGGAGAAGGGCGTATCGATGCTCTACGGCATGGTCGAGGAGTCGATGGGTGCGCACAATCTGCACTGGGCGCCGTTTATCGGCACCATCTTCCTGAGCAGCCTTCTGGGCAGCTTCATCGGCCTGACGGGCTTCCTTCGCTCTGTGACGGCGGATCTGAGCTGTACGCTGGTGTGGTCTGTGATGGTTTCTGTCATCATCTGGTACAACAATATCAAGAATAACGGTCTGATTGGCTGGCTCAAGGGCTTTACCGAGCCGATCGTTGTCATGACGCCGATGAATATCGTCGGCGAGATTGCGCAGCCTGCATCTATGGCCTTCCGTCATTTCGGCAATATCGCCGGCGGCGGTGTGATCACCAGCATTCTGTATCTGGCGCTTTCGCTGCTTTCTGCGACTGTGCTGAATGTGATTGCTGGTACGATTATCGTTCCTGTTGTGATGATCGCGGTGGCTGCGGCGCTGTATTTGTTCAGCAAGAAATCCGGCAAGAAGCGCTGGCTGTGGATTGGCGTTGTCTCCGGCGTGCTGGGCGTTTTCGGTCTTCTGCAGGCGACGGGCATTCTCTCCGGCGTGCCGATCCTCGCGTTTGGTATCCCGGCCGTGCTCTCTTGCTATTTTGATATCTTCTCCGGCTTCGTTCAGGCGTATGTCTTTACGCTGCTGACGATGGTTTATATCGGAAATTCCTGCCCGCCCCCGGAGGAAATCGGGGCCGCGCAGTAATATTTCATATCACAAATCTATTTTAATGGGAGGAACATGTTATGGAAATTATGGCTGAAGCGATTGCGATTGCGGGTAAGGCTATCGGTGCCGGCGTTTGTATGGGTATCGGCGCTATTGGCCCGGGCATTGGTGAAGGTAACGCCGTTGGCAAGGCTCTTGAGGGTATGGCCCGTCAGCCGGAGATGTCCGGCACGCTGCGTTCCACGATGATCATGGGCTGCGCGATCGCGGAGACCACCGGTATTTACTCTCTGCTGATTGCTTTCCTGATTCTCTTTGCGCTTTAATGATCGCCCTTTCCGATTATCCAGACGAGAGGAGCGATACAAGTGGGACAGTTTGAGAGTTTCATTGGCGTCAATTTCTGGACCGCGTTGTTTGTGCTGCTGAACACGTTGGCAATCTTTGTCGTTGCCAGGAAATTTCTTTTCGTGCCTGTTCAAAAGATCATTCAGACGCGCCAGCAGGAGATTGACGGCATGTATGCCGACGCCGGAAAGGCAAAGGCTGATGCTCAGGCTATGCAGACCGAGTACCAGCAGAAGCTTTCCGAGGCGAGGGCAACCTCTGAGCGCATGGTGAAGGAAGCGGTTGTCCGCGGCCAGAGCCGCAGCGAGGAGATTGTCCGTCATGCGAGCGAAGAGGCCTCTGCCATCCTGACGAAGGCGGCTTCTGATGCTGCAATGGAAAAGAAAAAGGCCATCAACGACGCCAAGGACGAGATTGCCGAGATGGCCATGGCCATTGCGAGCAAGGTTGTCGGCCGTGAGCTGAACGGCTCTGATCAGGCTGCGCTGGTGGATCACTTCATTGATGAATTGGGTGATGAAGTATGACCCGTATCGGAAGTGTTTATGCGGAGGCGCTTTACGGGCTTGCGAAGGATGAAGGCATCAGCGAAAAGGTGCTGAGCGAGATGGAGACTCTTGCGAAGGCCTTTGAGACGGAGCCTGATTTCATCCGCCTTCTGTCTGCGCCGTCGATTTCCAAGGATGAACGCTGCGGGATTATTGACAACAGCTTTGCCGGCAAGGTGGAGCCTTATGTGCTGAATTTTCTGAAGATTCTCACTGAAAAGGGTTACATGGGTCAGTTCGGCGACTGCTGCAGTGCGTTCCGCAGGCTTTACCATGAGGACAACGGGATCCTTTCCGTCAAGGTCGTGACAGCTGTTGCGCTCACGGATGCACAGTCCGAGAAGCTCAGCGCTAAGCTAGCGAAGATGACGGGGAAGAAGATCCTTCTTGACCGCGTGGTGGATCCGTCCTGCATGGGCGGCGTGCGCCTTGATTATGACGGCATGCGCGTAGACGATACGATTCAGCACAGGCTGGATTCGCTGCGCAATCTGCTGAAAAACACCATACTCTGATTGGAGAAAGCAGGTTCAGTATGGAATTGAGACCCGAAGAAATAACGAAAATCATCCGTAGTCAGATCAAGAACTACGAGCATAAGCTGGAGACCAGCGAGACCGGCACTATTATTCTTGTCGGCGACGGCATTGCCAGAGCGAGCGGCCTTGACAAGTGCATGGCGAATGAGCTGATCGAATTCGAGAACGGCGAATACGGCATGGCGCAGAATCTCGAAGAGAATTCCGTGTCCATCGTTATCCTTGGCAGCGACGCCGGCCTGCATGAGGGCAGCGTTGTCAAGCGTACCGGCAGGGTCGTGTCCGTCCCGGTCGGCGAGGAGATGATCGGCCGTGTTGTCAATGCGCTCGGTCAGCCTGTTGACGGTAAGGGTGCGATTGCCACCACGAAAACCCGTCCGATCGAGAGCCCGGCGCCCGGCATCATTGAGCGTAAGAGCGTCAGCGTTCCGCTGCAGACCGGCATTAAGGCGATCGACAGCATGATTCCGATCGGCCGCGGCCAGCGCGAGCTGATCATCGGCGACCGCCAGACCGGTAAGACGACGATTGCGACGGATACCATCATCAACCAGAAGGGCAAGGATGTCATCTGTATCTATGTTGCGATCGGTCAGAAGAACTCTACTGTTGCGCAGCTCGTGGAGCAGCTGACGCAGGCTGGCGCGATGGATTACACCATCATCGTCAGCGCTACGGCGTCTGAGCTTGCCCCGATGCAGTACATTGCGCCGTACACCGGCTGTACGATGGGCGAGTACTTTATGCAGCAGGGCAAGGACGTGCTGGTCGTGTATGACGATCTGTCCAAGCATGCCGTTGCGTATCGTGCGCTGTCGCTGCTGATCCGCCGTCCGCCGGGACGCGAGGCCTATCCGGGCGACGTTTTCTATCTGCACAGCCGTCTGCTGGAGCGTGCTGCGCGCATGGCTCCTGAGTACGGCGGCGGCAGCCTGACTGCGCTGCCGATCATCGAAACGCAGGCAGGCGACGTCTCTGCGTATATCCCGACGAACGTCATTTCCATTACCGACGGTCAGATCTTCCTTGAGAGCGAGCTGTTCCATTCCGGCGTCATGCCGGCAGTCAACCCGGGAATCTCAGTATCCCGTGTCGGCGGCAACGCGCAGATCAAGGCGATGAAGAAGGTTGCCGGCAGCCTGAAGCTCATCTACAGCCAGTATCGAGAGCTGCAGAGCTTTGCGCAGTTCGGCAGCGATCTGGATGCGGACACCAAGGCGCGTCTTGCGCAGGGCGAGCGCGTGGTTGAGGTTCTCAAGCAGGGCCGCAGCGAGCCGATCGCCGTTGAGAAGCAGGTGTGCATCCTGTATGCCGTCACGCATGATTATCTTGCAAAGGTTCCTGTTGAGCGTGTTTCTGAGTATGAGCGCGGGCTGTATGACCGCCTTGACAATCAGCACGCCGACATTCTGGAGACCATCCGTACGACCGGTAAATTCGAGAAGGAAACCGAGGAGAAGCTCGCTGCTGCGCTCAGGCAGTATACGATTGATTTTCTCGGCGAATAAAGGAGGGGTGAGTGATGGCTGGCGCGTCCATGAAGGACATCAAGCTGCGCATTAAAAGCGTAGAGAGCACCATGCAGATCACCAAAGCGATGGAACTCGTCGCCTCCTCCAAGCTCAGAAGGGCCAAGGAACGCCAGGAACGCAGCCGCCCTTATTTCGAGGGGCTGAAAAAGACGCTGGTTGACATTGAGTCTGCGACCACTGACTTCTCTTCTCCGTATCAGAAGAAGAGAGAGGTGCGCAAGCAGTGCCTGATTGTCATCGCCGGCGACAGAGGATTGGCGGGCGGCTACAACAGCAATGTCTTCAAGGCTGTGACCGGGCTGCTCCGTCAGGATACGCCTGTCTGCGTCATTCCGGTTGGTAAGCGTGCCGTTGATTTCTTCACCCGCAAGGGAATTGAGATTCTGACGACCGAGTTTGCCGAGGCTGCTTCCATATCGATTGCCGATTGCTTTACGATCAGCAATCTGATTACAAAGGGCTATCTGGCCGGGCAGTTTGATGAGGTTTCCATCGTATTCACGCGATTCGTCTCCATGCTGACGCAGACGCCCGCATGCGAGAAGCTGCTCCCGCTTGAGGCACAGAAGACTGAGAGCGAGGATGACACCGTGCGTCCGCTTGTGCTCTATGAGCCGAGCCCGGAGGTTGTGTACGATGCAATCGTCCCCAACTACATTTCCGGTATGATTTACGGCGCTATGTGTGAGTCCGTTGCCAGCGAGCTTGGCGCCCGCAGGACGGCGATGGACGCGGCGAGTAAGAACGCTGCGGAGATGATCGATGATCTTTCGCTGCGCTATAATCGTGCCCGACAGGGTGCGATTACGCAGGAGATTACGGAGATCGTCGCCGGCGCGGAGCATTAACGCGCAAATACATGATAAGGAGCAACGCTTATGGCTAAAGGAAGCATCGGTACCGTGGTGCAGGTCATCGGCCCGGTACTGGATATCAGATTTAAAAGCGGCGAGCTTCCGCAGCTCCTCAACGCGATTGAGGTTGGCAGCGGTGACAAGCGGCTCGTCGTCGAGGTTGCCCAGCATATTGGCGATGACATCGTCCGCTGCATTGCGATGAGCAGCACGGACGGCCTGACCCGCGGCGAAAAGGCCGTGGATACCGGTTCGTCCATTACCGTCCCCGTCGGCGATAAGACGCTTGGTCGTATCTTCAATCTTCTTGGCGATCCGGTTGACAACCAGCCCGCTCCGGAGGACGTCGAACGTTGGGCGATTCATCGTCCGGCTCCGGCGTATGATGAGCAGGAGACCTCTGCGGAGATTCTGGAGACCGGCATTAAGGTTGTCGACCTGATTGCACCGTACGCCAAGGGCGGCAAGATCGGCCTCTTCGGCGGCGCGGGTGTTGGCAAGACGGTTCTGATCATGGAGCTGATCAACAACGTTGCCAAGCAGCACGGCGGCCTTTCCGTCTTCACTGGCGTTGGCGAGCGTACCCGTGAGGGCAACGATCTCTACAATGAGATGAAGGAAAGCGGCGTTATCAATAAGACTGCGCTGGTCTATGGCCAGATGAACGAGCCGCCGGGAGCCCGTATGCGCGTTGCGCTGAGCGGCCTGACGATGGCGGAGTATTTCCGTGACCGCGAGGGTCAGGACGTTCTTCTGTTCATCGACAACATCTTCCGTTTCACTCAGGCTGGTTCTGAGGTGTCTGCGCTTCTGGGCCGTATGCCCAGCGCCGTTGGCTATCAGCCGACGCTGGCGACGGAGATGGGCGCGCTGCAGGAGCGTATCACGTCCACGAAGAAGGGTTCTATCACGTCGGTTCAGGCTGTTTACGTCCCGGCCGACGACCTGACGGACCCGGCTCCGGCGACGACCTTCGCGCATCTGGATGCGACGACGGTTCTCTCCCGCAGCATTGCATCTCTGGGTATTTATCCTGCGGTTGATCCGCTGGAGTCTACCAGCCGCATCCTGTCTCCGGACGTTGTCGGCAATGAGCACTATCAGGTTGCGCGTGACGTGCAGCGCATTCTGCAGCGCTATAAGGAGCTGCAGGATATCATCGCGATCATGGGTATGGACGAGCTCTCTGAGGAGGATAAGCTGACCGTTTCCCGTGCGCGTAAAATCCAGCGTTTCCTGTCCCAGCCGTTCAGTGTCGCTGAGCAGTTCACGGGTATGGAAGGTAAGTACGTGCCGGTTAAGGAGACGATCCGCGGCTTCAAGGAGATCATCGAGGGTAAGCATGATGATCTGCCGGAGAGTGCGTTCCTCTTTGTCGGTACGATCGACGAGGCTGTGGCCAAGGCAAAAAAGGGTGAGCAGGCATGAGTACGTTCCACCTGAGGATCAGCACGCCTGACGGGCTCGAGTTCGAAGGCGAGGTCGAGCGCGTCCGCGTCAGAATGATCGATGGAGACGTCTGCCTGATGGCGAATCACGAGGACTATGTCTCGGCGGTTGGCGCCGGCGAGGCCTCTGTCGTCACGGCTGACGGCAAGGTGAGGAATGCCGCTTGCATTGGCGGTATGCTCGCGATGATCCACAATGAAGCGAATCTGATCGCCACCACGTTTGAATGGGCGGATGAGATCGACATTGAGCGCGCTCAGCGTGCCAAGCAGGTTGCCGAAGCACGTATTGCTGCCGCAAAGAGCGATAAGCAGGAGCTTATGCTTGCGCAGGCGAAGCTGCAGCGTGCATTGGTTCGCATCAATGTAAAACACTAACAGAAAGCGGTGCTCTTCAAGAGCATCGCTTTTTTACGCAAAAGAAAAGCCCTCCGGATATTCCGGAGGGCTTTGTGCTTACAGAGAATAAGCGATGTGATTGAAATCGCAGCGGGATTCCAGAAGATGCACAAGCGAAAGCAGCTGCTCCTCGTCGGTTTCATCGAATCTGGAGAATGAAGGGCTGTCGATATCCAGCACGCCGATCACACGACCATCGAGGTGAATCGGAACCACAATCTCTGAATTGGAGGCGCTGTCGCAGGCAATATGACCGGGAAAGGTATGGACGTCAGAGATACGCTGCACGGAATCGGACGAAGCAGCAGCCCCGCAGACGCCGCGGTTCAGCGGGATCATCGTGCAGGCGGGAAGCCCACAAAAAGGCCCTAAGAGAAGCGCACCCTCGTGCATCAGGTAGAAGCCGCACCAGTTGATATCGTCAAGCGCCTGATACAGCAGCGCAGCTGTATTGGCGAGATTGACGATCGGATGGGGGATACCATCCGTGAGCGCATCCGCCTGCTGCAGGAGCTGCGCATAGAATTCCTTCTTATCGGATGGAAAGGAAACAGCGGAAAAGGACATGGAAAGCCTCCTTATACGCGGGTGGTCGAACCGAAACCGCCATTGCGAACGCCCTGCGCGTCATCATCCACTGTGATGCCAAAGGGCAGGAAAACCCCCTGCGCGAACGCAGCACCGGCAGCCAGACGAAGCCCCTTGCCTTCGCGATTATCATTGGTCATGCGAAGGAAGATGTGCCCTTCATTATCGGAATGGGCATAGTCGCTGTCGATGATGCCGACTGAATTATCCAGCTGGAAGCGATACTTAAAGCCCAGACTGCTGCGGGGGTACAGGGTGAGCACCCAGCCCTCTTCGATGACTGCGCGGATACCCGTAGGCATCTTGAGCGTGGCGCCGGCGGGGAGCTCAAAGCCGATCGGGGCAAAGAAATCATATCCGGCAGATCCGCGTGTCGCACGCTGGGGCAGCTGAATATGCTCATAGACCATCACAGCCTGCTCGATACTCTGCTGGGGAAAGGTAGAGAGCCAGTCCGTTACGAAACGCTCAAGAGAAACCTTTTCAAATTTTGCTATGCGTACCATAGAAACCTCACTGTACTCAGGCCCAGAGAATCACGCGGCCCTGTTCAAGCGTTTTCTTCACATTGATGACACGCTGGTTGCTGCTGCCTTTCCAGTGAAGCTGTACGTCGCGCAGTGCTTCGATGTAGGGGCCGTCGACAATCACATCAATCATCGGAATGAAGGGAAGATGACGGATTTCCTCAAACAGACTGCCGGTATACAGCCAGATGGTCTTCTCCGGCATGGTTTCGCGGATTTCCTGAATCAGCTGACCGACCGTTTCCCTGTTTGCGCAATGGAGCGGATCACCGCCGGAAAAGGTTACACCGTTCATATAGTCGCGGCCGATGGCCTCAAACAGCTCTGCTTTGGCCTTCTCGTCGAAGGGGATTCCGCTCTCAACCGGCCATGTCTGCGGATTCTGGCAGTTGCGGCAGTGATGATCGCAGCCGGATACCCAGAGTACAGTCCGCAGACCGTCACCATTGAGCATATCATCGACGGTAATGTTATGGTAGTTCATATCGGTACCTGCCTTCATTCATGATGGAGCAGGGCGAACGACGCCCTTTGATGGGAAGAAACCGTATGCCCTTGCGGGCATACGGCAGTGTTTTCGGGTTACATGCTCTTGCGTTCAGCGATCTCAGCCATTTTTGCGTCATTGAGGCGGCTTTCGCCGTGGACGCGGGAATAGGAGAGGTAGCCGTTCATGCGGTCGATCTTGGTCAGGTTGCGGCTTCCGCACTTCGGGCAGACATCCATCTCAAGCTCCTGATGACCGCAGTCGTCGCAGTATGCCAGGGAGAGATTGACTCCCTCATAGAGACCAAGGCGCATTGCGCGGCGGACAAGGGTCTTGATGGCCTCCTTGTTGTATCCGATCGGATAGCGCACATACTGGATCTTACCGCCGTTAGAGAGATTCCAGAAGCGGACTTCGCTGTTCTGCTTCTCAATCGGGGTGATCTCCTCGGTGACATGGCAGTGGAAGGAGTTGGAGACGTACGGACGATCAGAGACATTCTCAATGATGCCGTACAGGCGGCGGAACTGCTCGATCTGCAGGCCGCACAGGCTCTCTGCCGGGGTACCGTAGATGGCGTAGAGATTGCCGTCCTCCTTCTTGAACTGGGCGATGCGGTCGTTGATATGCTGCATGACCTCCAGCGCAAACTGTCCGTCTTCATAGATGCTCTTGCCGTTATAGAGCTCCTGAAGCTCGTTGAGCGCGGTATATCCAAAGGAGGCTGTCGCCGTCTTCAGCAGAGGCTTGATCTTGTCATAGAGGCCGAGATGGCCGCCATAGAAGCCGCCTTCGCAGTAAGCCAGCGGATTGGTGCTTGCGCGCATCTCACCCAGATAAGCGTAGGTACGGATGTGGAGTTTCCTGATGAGCTCAAGGTAGTAATCGAGCACCTCATAGAAATCCCGGCTCTCGCGACGGGCCTTGGCGAGGATCAGCGGCAGATGCAGGGAGACGGCGCCGATATTGAAGCGGCCGACAAACACCGGACTGTCCTGCTCGTCTGCGGGCTCCATGCCGCCGCGCTCATACCACGGGGAGAGGAATGCGCGGCAGCCCATCGGGCTGATGACCTTGCCATATTTCTTGTACATGGAGGCGACGTATCCATCGCCTGTGAGGCTCAGCCAGTCGGGATACATGGTCTTGGAGGAGCACTCGATGCCGGCCTCAAAGACGTCCTCAAGCGGCTTGCCCGGTCCATGCAGATTCTCGTCGTAGAGGAAGACGAGTTTGGGGAAGAGAACAGGCTTTTTGTTGTTCTTCTTGCCTTGGCCGCCGGCGTGCACCTTAAGGAAGAGCTTGCTGGCCAGCTTGGCCATGCGCGTCTTGCCAAGGCCGAGCGTCATGGTGATGAAGGGATAGTCGCCGCGGCTGGAGGCGACAGTATTGAACTTGTATTCCCAGCCCTGGAAGCCCTGCTCGAAATCATTGACGATATCCTTCATGGCTTCTTCCTCGGCGCGCTGCTCGGTCAGGCCGAGGCTGCGATAGCGCTCAAGGAACATGACATAACTAGCCTCGGCATATTTGTCCAGAAGCTCATCCACGCAGGAGACGGTGAATCCGCCGTACTGCTGGCTGGCAGCGGAGAGGACGATATCGCCGATGACGTCAAACGCAACATTCAGCGTCTTGGGCTCATTGTACCAGAGGTTGCCCATCTCAAAGCCGCCGCGCAGCACCGCGCCGACGTCGAAGAGGCAGCAGTTCATGGTGTCGCGGCGTGCGGACATATCATGAATATAGATATAGCCGTCGCGCTGGGCTTGCAGCTCCTCGACATTGAGGAAGAATTTCTGGTACAGCTGCCGGTTGAGCTGATTGAAGATCAGGCTGCGGCGGGTGGAGACCAGCGCGCTGTCCGCATTGGAATTCTCCTTATCGCCGATATACATGATCGACTGGGACTTTTTGTAGACCGTGTCGAGCATCTGCACAAAATCGGTCTTGTAGTTGCGGTAGTCCCGGTAGGACTTCGCAACGGCGGGGCTGATGGCATCCAGCGCGCCTTCCACGATGTTATGCATCTGAGCGATGTGGATACCATCGATGCCAAGCGCTTCACACTTGTCGGTCACAAAGCGGCAGATAAAGTCGATCTCGTCGGGAGAGAAATGATACAGGACGCGTTCTGCGCTCTTATTGACTGCGGCGACGACTTTATTGACGTTAAAGTCTTCGCGGGTTCCGTCCTTCTTGATGATATACATAGGCAGGCTCACTTTCTCGCTGGTGGTCCATATACTGTGATGGATTGTGGTTTTGATAATATGCAAACACAATATGTTGATGAAAAGTGATTGGCGGACCACAATATTTTGTTGGCCGTCGGATTCCATCTTACCATGGACATAAGAGGTCAGTCAAGACGAACAACGATTAAATTAAATAAATATTCTGCTGTCGAACGTTACCGTTTTGAGACAGGAATGTCAAATCAGAGTGTAACTGAATACAACTTGCAGTCGGATCGGTGAAATATACGCCTATGCGGCGGATATACGCAGAAATACAGCATATCATACAGCATGGAGATGCATGAATATATGAAATTCGATTAATAATTACCGGTATAGATAATGCGAAAACACGAACAAAAAACACAGAATCAGGATTATCGTATGCAAATTATATCAGACCTTCGGTCGGTTTGTTTCTTTCTTAATTGTTTGGAATGTAAAAAAGGGTAAAAGACGAAAATTCCCCATTGTAAGCAGGGATATGCGTTGACAAGAACCTGATTCGGTGTATAATGAAACCAAAAGGTACCATACCTGAATCGAAACAATAACGAAAGAAGGGAACCAAATGCCGTCTCATTATCATATGACCATTGCGGGCTGCGAGCGCGATCTGCCTATCTGCCCGCTCAACGAAAACCTGTCCATCGGCGCATTCGTCATCTTTGGTGATTGCGAACTGACGGAGGCCTGCGCGGCTGCGCTGCTTGAGAAGGCGCCGGAGTTTGATTACATCATTACGGCGGAGAGCAAGGGCATTCCGCTTGCGTATGCGATGGCCAGACAGATCGGCGCGAAGAAGTGGCTGCTCGCGCGCAAGGGCGCGAAGCTCTACATGCGCGATCTCTTCAGCGTTGAGGTTCGCTCTATCACGACGGATCATGTGCAGAAGCTCTATCTGGATGGCGAGGATGCTGCGCTGATGCGCGGCAAGAGGATCCTTGTCGTTGACGATGTGATCTCCACCGGCGAGTCCCTTGCTGCGCTTGAGCAGCTGGTCACCGCCGCCGGCGGCGAGATCTGCGGCCGCATGGCAATCCTCGCAGAGGGCGATGCGCAGGAGCGTAAGGATATCATCTATCTGGAGAAGCTCCCGCTCTTTGACAGCGAAGGCAACGTCCTGGCATAACCGAATAGCACAAACAGCCCCGCGGCGCATAAGCTGATAGCAGAACGTCGAAAGGGGCTGTTCTTTATGGAGAATCAAACAGAATGGAACAACGGCGCTGCAGCAGACGAAGCGATGAATCAGGCTGCAATTGACATGCGCGACGCAGCCTGCGCAGCGGGGCATACATACCGCGTGGAACGCGGTGACAGCTTTTACTTGATTGCGCGCAAGTTCGGCGTCAGCGTCCGCTCGCTGATGAATGCGAATCCCTCCGTCGCAGCGGGAAGGCTGTTTGTCGGCGATATCCTGTGCATCCCGGACGGCGAGGCGAGATCCTGCCCGGTCGGGTCCTCCGCCTATACCGTGACGCAGGGCCAGACGGTTGTGGATGTCATGCTGGCATCGAATGTTTCCCTGCGCGCGCTCCGCGAATACAATGAAGATATCCGCCTGACGGCGCTGCGTCCCGGCGACGTCCTCTGTGTGCCGCCCAATGGGGACAGAGGGCTGTGCGAACATGGAGGCCCTGTGTACAGGATGCAGGAAGGCGACACGCTGGATGAGATTGCTGCGCTGAACGGAACCAATGTCGAGCAGATGCTGCGGCTGAATCCGAATCTGCTGCCCAGTGACTTTACGGCAGGGCAGGTCATCTGCCTGCCGACACGGCGGAGGATGAATGCACCGGATACAGAAGACACGAGGGAAGAGAGAACCTGACAGAATAAAGAACAGCGCCGCGTTGATCAGAACACGGCGCTGTTTGCTGTTACTTTTTCTTCTTGCGCAGGGTATTGAAGTCCAGTTTGTTCTCCTTGTGCTGAAGCAGGCGGCTGATGTTCTGGTGATGACGCCAGACGACCATCGCGCCAAGGAAGACCATGCAGCCCCAGATGACCGGATGGAACGGCGTGGTCAGCAGGACAAACGCAGGGAGCGCAATGGCTGCAGCAATGGAACCAACGGAGACATAGTGCGTGATGATGACGAGGATAAGGAAGATGGTGAACGCAGCGAGGGCCTGAAGGGGATAGACGAAGAGCAGGCTGCCGAAGCTAGTGGCGATGCCCTTGCCGCCCTTGAAGCCGAAGAACACCGGGAAGTTGTGCCCGAGCACCGCGCCCAGCACACCCAGCACGCCGCCCAGTTCACCGCCGACAAGGGCCTTGCCGATGTAAACAGCAATGACGCCCTTGAGCATATCGCCAAGGAAGGTAAACAGCGCCATGCGTCTGCCAAGTACACGGAGCATGTTCGTCGTGCCGGCATTACCGCTGCCCTGCGTGCGGATATCCGTGTTTGCCGCAAGGCGGGAGAGGACAACACCGGAGGAGATGCTGCCGAACAGATAGCCGATGATGACGGTCAGTGCCATTTTGATCATGATCAGTTCTCCTTCTGGTTTTTCTCGCGCAGGATGAAGTGGATGGGCGTGCCTTCGAAGCCGAAGGATTTGCGGAACTGGTTCTCCAGATAGCGCTGATAGGCGAAATGCATAAGCTCCTCGTTGTTGACGAAGAACACAAAGGTCGGCGGGCAGACGCTCTGCTGGGTCGCATAGTAGATCTTCAGTCTGCGGCCGCCGGAGATCGGCGGCTGCAGCGCGGCGGTGGCGTCGCCAAGGATATCGTTGAGCAGGCCGGTGGTGATCCTGCGGGAGGTCTGCTCGTACACGGCCTTCACGGAATCGAGCACCTTCACCACACGCTGACCGGTCAGCGCAGAGATGAAGAGCACGGGGGCGTAGTCCATGAACTTGAGCTTCTCGATAACCTCCTTGCGGTAGGCCTCCATGGTGCCGGTTTCCTTCTCGATGGCATCCCACTTGTTGACGATGATGACGCAGGCCTTGCCTTCCTCGTGGACATAGCCGGCGACCTTGGTGTCCTGCTCGGTGACGCCGTCCTCGGCATTGATGACGATCAGCGCGACGTCGCAGCGGCGAACGGCAGCGAGGGCACGGACGATGCTGTAGCGCTCGATAGATTCCTCCTCGATGGCGCGCTTACGGCGGATGCCGGCGGTATCGATGATGTTGTAGCGCTGTCCGTCACGCACAAAGGCGGTGTCGATGGCGTCGCGCGTCGTGCCGGCGATATCGGAGACCATGGAGCGCTCCTGACCGAGGATACGGTTGACGAGGCTGGACTTGCCCACATTCGGCCTGCCGACGACGGCAATGTTGATCGTCTGCTCCTCCTCGGCGGAGGTATCGGCGTCAGCGGGGAAATGCGCGACGAGCTCGTCGAGCAGATCGCCAAGGCCGAGCATGTTCGTCGAGGAGATCGCAAACGGCTGACCAAGACCCAGACCGTAGAAGTCGTAGATGGTGTCGCTCATCTCCTGATGGTCAACCTTGTTGACGACAAGGATGACAGGCTTGTGGCTGCGGCGCAGCATCGTGGCGACATCCTGATCGTCGGCGGTCATGCCGGTACGACCGTCGGTAAAGAAGAGGATCACGTCGCAGGTATCGATCGCAACCTCTGCCTGACGGCGCATCTGCTTGAGCAGAATATCGTCTGTGCGCGGCTCAATGCCGCCGGTATCGATGAGGGTGAACTTGTGATTGAGCCACTCGCAGTCCGCATAGATACGGTCGCGGGTGACGCCGGGTGTATCTTCCACGATGGAGATGCGGCGGCCGGCGATCTTGTTGAAGAATGTGGATTTGCCGACATTCGGTCTGCCGACGACGGCGACAAGGGGCTTGGCCATGTTAAACCTCCGTTCCCCGCAGGGCGTACAGCAGCTCCGCGCCGTCATCGGGGACGGGTGTGATGCGGATGCCGATCTGCTCCTGCGCTTGCTGCAGCGTCATATCGTCAAGGAAGATATCCTCGCCTTCGCGCAGCATGTTCTCTGTAATCAGTATTTCATCTGCTTCTTCGCCCTTGAGCTGCGCGACCAGATCCTGCCCTGTGATCAGGCCGGATACGGTGACGGTCTCGCCGAAGAAGCGGTTGACGATGGGTTTGATGCGGACGCTGACGCCGTTGATCGGGTGTGCGTCCAGAAGGCTCTGCATGAACGGAGCGACGGACGTGCCGGTCGCCATGATCACGCGGCGGGGGACTGCGTCGCCGTCATCCGGATCGAGGCGAACAGACGTCTCGAACTCATCGCGAAGGCGGGCGAGGAGGCCGACCCCGTTCTCAAACTGGGGGAAGTCCTCGTAGCTGTCCGCGTCCGGAATGGGGAGCTGTGCAATCTGGTAGAATTCATCGGAAGGGAAGACAAAGCGCGTGCCGTGCTTGGCGAGCATCTTCTGCTGGAAGGCCTCAGCCTGACGGACGACAGCCTCTGCTTCGTCCCGCGTATACGGGCGCAGGGGATAGAGATGCTCGCGATAGCGTGTGAGACCGACGGGAACGAGCGCGACAGTCAGCGCATGCGGCGCAAGGGAAGCAAGGTCGGACAGGGTTCTGTCCAGTTCCGCTCCGTCGTTGATCTGCGGGCAGAGCACGACCTGACAGTGGAAGCTCATGCCGTTGTCCGCAAAGCGCCTGAGGTGCTCCATGATGCGGTCTGCATGGACATGGGAGAGCATCTTCTTGCGCAGCTCGCCGTTCGTCGTATGGACGGAGACATAGATCGGGCTGGCTTTCCGCTCGATCATGCGATCCATCTCATGACGGGGGAGATTGGTCAGCGTGACGAAATTGCCTGCCATCAGGGAAAGACGCCAGTCGTCGTCGCGCACATAGAGACTCTCTCGCATGCCCGGCGGCATCTGCTCGATGAAGCAGAAGACGCAGTGGTTGGCACAGGTCTTCGGACAGCTCATCAGCGAGGACTCCAGTGTGATGCCGAGAGGCTCCTCTACGCGCTTGTGGATGTGGACAGTTCTGCTTCCGCCGTCGGGGGATTCAATCAGCATCGCCAAAGAGGCTCTTGCCGTCAGAAACTGATAATCGACCAGATCCAGCACGGGCGTACCGTTGATGGATACAAGCGTATCCTGCTCACGGATACCGTGCCGCGCGGCGACGGAACCGGGGAACACGCTGACAATACGCTGCGACATGGTAAAAATGCACCTCTATTTCAAATTAACCCAATCTATTATCCTTCATTTTTCCGGCAAAGTCAAGCGTTTGCGAAAAAACTGAATCCGCGGTCAGCAGAATGAAAAGCGGGCCTCGCATCCCGGAGCCCGCCTTTATCAGGTCTTGTCCTGTTTGTTTTTCCTGCCGATCAGTCCTCCGGTCATTTCGCTGATGTTCCGTGTGAGCTTTTCCTTCATTGGCCCTGTGCCGCCGGTCTGTACGAAGGAAAAGAGCAGTACGCCTGTCATAACGGCGGCGACCATCAGAACAATCCCCGTCAGGGATCCCTTGCTTTCTTTCTCCGGTGCTTCCTCGGGTGCTGCTTCGCCAGCGGCGCTGCCTGTCTGCGCCCCATAGAGTGTTGTGCTGACAACGTCTGCCATCAGGTCGGTTGAATTCAGCACGCGTTCCTTGCTTATGGTATGCGTGCCGAACTCCAGCAGAATGGCATTGGGCGAGAGGTCTTGGTTGTAGGTACCCTTTCCAATGAAAATATCCTTGATCAGCCCGGGATACCGGCTGTCCGCCACAGCCTTGATCTCCTTGGCGAATTCGCGGTTGACGCTGCTGTTCTGGTTGCGCCGCCCGACCAGGAGGCGAACCTGAGAAGCATTTTCGCCGTTAATGGTGCAGGTGTATTCGCTGGCATCAGGGATACCGTCCCGGTGAATGTCGATGATGGCGTCAGGCATATGCTGCAGGAGCCGTTCAGCTGTCTGTCTGCTTCGGCGGTAAGCGCCTGCATCATGCGGCAGATGGGTGGATTCATCAAGAATCACGTCGATTCCCTTGGCCTGCAGCGCATCTCTGAATTCTTTGGCGACGTCATATATACCGCCCTGTCCGTTGATGCTCTGCGTGCCGTCAGATGGGATATAGCTTTCGTCGCTGTGCGTAACGTACATGGCGATGAGCTTCTCGTTTCTGCCGGAGGATGCTGCAGGGACTGCATAATCCGCGAAGACGGCGCGCGCCTGCCCGGTGCTCAGCCATGAGACGTCGGGCATGGGTTCCTTGCCTGCGGCTTCTGCGATGGCCTGTGTGCCGTTCACAGAGGTGATGCGGTAAAGCGTGTTGTCTGCGCTGATATACTCATCGCCTTCTGATAGTTCACCGCAGATGCTGAAAATTATGCTGCCGGCGATATCGCAGGCGGTGAATACCGTCTCATCTGCTGCCGCAGGGGCGGAGGCGGCGATAACAGCCAGCCCAAAGAGCAGTGCACAGATTCGTTTGATCATGCGCTGTGACCTCCTTCTGCCGGGCGGGTATGACCGGCTGCTCTGCTGCGCGTCATGCGCTCCACAGTCTCGCCGAGCAGCTCGCACATCATGACGGCGGTGACGCCGGAGATCACTACGGCGTCTGCTGCGCCTGCGCCGCCGATGTGCAGCGCCTGACTGACGCCCTGCGCCCAAAGGATGACGGCGGAGAGTGTGTCTGCCAGCACTAAGCCAAGGATACCGGCAATGAACGCGCTCCTTCGGGATCGGCCGAAGAGCCATGCGATCACGCCGCCCGCAATGCCATAGAGGAGCAGGGGGTCAAACGGCATGGAAACAGGATCTGCCGGGAAGAAGCGGCCGATCAGAAATACGCCTGCCGCTGTCAGCAGCGCGGCGATGATGCATCGGCCGCGTTCCCGGCGTGTATCTGCGTGGAAGAAGAGATAAACGCTCACCAGCAGCGGAATTAGGCCGCCGCCGATATTGAGCGTGACCGGGCCAAGCGGTATGTCGGGAACGAATCCGCCGGCAAATACGGCGGCAGCGATAAGGATTGCCTGACGGTCTGTCAGCGCCATCCGGTCAAGCGTTCGCTGCAGAACGCCGAAAAGGATCAGCAGTGCAATCACAATGAGCAGGATCATGCCGATGGACATGGATGAGATACCTCGCTTTCTGATTAGGCAGGTTGCTTTTGCCATATGATACCCGATGCGGGAGTTCTTATCCGTAAGATGCTGTACTGAGGAAGTTTCGCTGTCAAGGATTGCCAAACGCGAAATAATCCTATATAATATAGAGTTGTACAACCGCAAGGAGGGTTTATTCATGGCGAAAACATATACTGCCAGCATGCTGAAGGTACTTGAGGGCCTCGATGCAGTCCGGATGCGTCCGGGTATGTACATCGGCTCGACGGGCGCCAGAGGCCTGCACCATCTTCTCTGGGAGATCGTGGATAACGCGATTGACGAGGTGGCGAACGGCTATGCCAGGAGTATCCGCGTGGAGCTGCACAAGGATGGCAGCGCGACAGTCGAGGACGACGGCCGCGGTATGCCTGTTGATATTCATCCGGAGCTGGGCATCACCGGTGTGGAGATGATCTTTACCCGGCTGCATGCCGGCGGCAAGTTTGATCATGAGAATTACAGCTATTCCGGCGGTCTGCATGGCGTCGGCGCTTCCGTGGTCAATGCGCTCTCGAAGTGGCTGGTCGTGGAGGTCAGCACGGGCGGCGGCCGGTACAGGATGCGTTTTGAAAGCAACTATGATCCGAAGGAAAAGAAGATCGCCTCCGGCCGTGCTGTGACAGGGCTTGAGCGCGTGAGCGCAACCCGCCGTCATGGCTCCAGAATCACCTTCATGCCGGACGACACCGTGTTTGAAGAGGTCAGATTCAATTCCGATACAGTCCGCCGTCGTCTGCGCGAGCTGGCGTATCTGAATAAAGGGCTGGAGATCGTCTTTATTGATGAGCGGGAGAAGGATCCGGAGAAGCAGAAGATCACCTTCATGTATGAGGGCGGTCTTTCCGACTATGTCCGCTATATCAACCGGGACAAGACGGCAGTCTACGACAGCGTCCTCATGATGGAGGGCCTGCAGGATGATGTGCGCGTCTGTCTTGCGATTCAGCATACGGACGATTATTCCGAGAGCATCTTTTCCTATGTCAACAATATTCCGACGGCTGAGGGCGGCACGCATGAGATGGGCTTCAAGGCGGGCTTTACGCGTGCGCTCAACGACTATGCCCGTCGCATCGGAGCGCTCAAGGAGAAGGACAATAACCTGATGGGCGAGGATTACCGCGAGGGCATCACGGCGGTGCTCGCTGCGTTTGTCCGCAATCCGCAGTTCGAGGGCCAGACCAAAGGCAAGCTGGGCAATACGGAGGTCAGGCCGGCGGTTGAGGCGTTCGTCTATGCCCGCATGACGGAATATCTGGAGAACCTCAAGAACCAGGACGTCGCGCAGGGTATTGTGGAGAAGGCGATCAAGGCATGCAAGGTTCGCGAAGCGGCGCGCAAGGCCAAGGAGGTTGCGCGTGCGAAGAATCAGCTGGAGGCCGCGCCGCTGGTGGGCAAGCTCTCCAGCTGCACCGGCAAGAAGGCAGAGCTCAACGAGATGTTCATCGTGGAGGGCGATTCCGCAGGCGGCTCTGCCAAGCAGGGCAGGGACAGGCGTTTTCAGGCGATTCTGCCGATCCGCGGCAAGCCGCTCAACGTTGAGAAGAAGCGCATTGATCAGGTACTGGCCAACGAGGAGTTCCGTTCCATTATTACCGCGCTTGGCACGGGCATCGGCGAAGACTTTGACATCAAGTCGCTCAAGTATCACAAGGTCATTATCCTTTCGGATGCTGATCAGGACGGCGCGCATATCCGTGCAATCCTGCTGACTTTCTTCTATCGTTACATGCGCCAGCTGATCACGGACGGTCATGTCTATATCGGCATGCCGCCGCTGTACCGGGTGGCAAAGGGCGAGAAGATGATCTATGCCTACGACGATAAGGAGCTGGCGAAGGTGACCGCCTCCGTCGGCCGCGGCTATACGATCCAGCGATACAAGGGTCTTGGTGAGATGGACCCGCCGCAGCTCTGGGAGACCACGATGAACCCGGAGAACAGGCAGCTTATGCAGGTCACGCTGGAGGATGTCGCTGAGGCGGAGCGCCTTGTGACGCTCCTGATGGGCGACAAGGTCGAGCCCAGACGCGACTATATCACGACATACGCAGATTTTAACAAGGTGGATACATTCCTTGAACGAGAAGGGAAGGCGAAGTAATGGCGCGCAGGAAAGATGGCGGACAGCCGCCCAAGGAGAACCAGCCGCAGCATGAGATTATTCAGCGGCCCATGGAAGAGGTCATGCACATCTCCATGATCCCGTATGCGGAGCATGTCATTCTTGAGCGCGCGCTGCCCCGCGTGGAGGATGGCCTTAAGCCCGTTCAGCGCCGCATCCTCTTCACGCTCAACGAGCTGGGTATCACGCCGGACAAGCCGCATAAGAAGTGCGCGCGTATTGTCGGCGACTGCCTTGGTAAGTATCATCCGCACGGCGACAGCTCCGTATATGACGCGATGGTCCGCATGGCGCAGGACTACAGCCTGCGCGCCGTGCTGGTCGATGGCCATGGCAACTTTGGCTCCATCGACGGCGACAGCGCCGCCGCTATGCGATACACCGAGGCGAGGATGGCGCCGCTGGCGCTGGAGATGCTCCGGGATATTGACAAGGATACCGTTCCGTTCAGCTTCAATTTCGATGATTCTCTCAAGGAGCCGGATATGCTTCCGGCCCGCTATCCGAATCTTCTGGTCAACGGCGCGTCCGGTATTGCAGTCGGCCTTGCGACGAATATCCCTCCGCATAACCTGCGCGAGGCGATCGACGCCGCCATCCTTGTGATGGACAAGCCGACGGCGACGGTTGATGAGATCATGGAGCTTATGCCCGCGCCGGATTTCCCGACGGGCGGAAGGATGATCAATAACAGCGAGATCCGTACAGCCTATGAGACCGGCCGCGCGAAACTCACGGTGCGGGCGAAGGTGCATATTGAGGATGGCAGCGCGGGCCGCAAGCTGATCGTGATCACCGAGGTGCCGTATCAGGTGCCCAAGGCTGCGATGCTGGAGAAGATCCTCAAGCTCAGCGAGGAGAAGAAGTCGCTCCTCGGCGGCATCTATGATATCCGCGACGAGTCGGACAGGACGGGTCTGCGCGCAGTCATCGAGCTCAAGCGCGACGTTGATCCGATGGCGATTCTCTCCGTGCTCTATAAGTATTCTGACCTGCAGGTGACCTTCGGCGTCAACATCGTAGCGATTGCCGAGGGCCGCCCGATGCAGCTGGGCGTGAAGGCGCTGCTGAGATACTATATCGATCATCAGAAGCGCGTTGTGACACGGCGCACAAAATACGAACTGGAACAGGCGAAGGCGAGAGAGCATATCCTCGCCGGCCTGATGGTGGCGGTCGATCATCTTGATGAGGTCATCGCGCTCATCCGCCGCAGCAAGAATCCGCGCGAGGCAAAAGAGCAGCTGATGAATCGTTTTGGCCTGAGCGATATTCAGGCGCAGGCGATTCTGGATATGCGTCTGCAGCGCCTGACCGGCCTTGAGATCGAGACGCTCCGCAAGGAATATGCTGCAATCCTCCGCACGATCGATCGACTCGAGGGCATCCTGAAGAACGAGAAGAAGCTCATGGCTGTCATCCGCAACGAGATGAATGAGATCCGTGAGAAGTTCGGCGACGACAGACGCACAGAGCTGATTGCGGACGACAGCGCAAAGATGCCTGTGGTGGAGAATAAGCCCATTGCCGAGGAGACTGCGGTGCTGCGTCTGCGCGACGGTCAGCTTCGCCGCATGAGCCCGCGTATGGTGGAGAAGTACCTCCAGCAGCCCGGCGTCCGCGAAGAGGTCGTCGAGATCATCCGAACGATGACAGACCATACGCTCTATATCTTCACCAATCTTGGCAGCTGCTACACGCTTGATGTGTCAAAGCTCCCGGAAACGATGCGCCTTAAGGAGCGCGGCACGCTGCTCACCGGTCTGATTGCCGGTCTTGCAGATGGCGAGGAAGCGGTGGCGATCGTCTGCACCAAAACGGAGGAGATGGAGAAGAAGGGTGAGTTCCTCTTCGTGACGGCGCATGGACAGGTGAAGCGTACGGCAGCGGAGGAATACGCCATCCGGCGCTCCCGTTTTGCGGCGATCAACCTGAAGGGCGACGACAGGCTGATCGGCATGGCGCAGGTCAGCCCGAATGACAAGGGCGATCTGCTGCTGGTGACGGAGGGCGGTATGGGTATCCGCTTCCGGTTGGATACCATCACGACAACCGGCCGCGCCACGGCGGGCGTGCGCGGCATTTCGCTGGAGGATGGCGACTGTGTTCGTTGGTTTGAGCTGCCGCGCAGCGGCGATGTTCTGCTGATCATGACGGACAGGGGCGTCGGCAAGCGGATGCTTGCGGATGATATTGAACGTCAGGGACGCGCAGGCAAGGGGCAGAAGGTCATTCCGATCACGAAGAACGGTGTGATCGGTGCGTGTCTGGCCGCCTGCCTGAATGTTACGGGGGCGGGTGACCTGCTCATCACCCAGAAACATGGGCATACCACGCAGATGAACGCTGCGGAGATCGCGATCGAGCGCCGCAGCGGAAAGGGACAGCTGCTGGTGAGCGTGCTGCTTGATGATGTGGTGCAGTCTGTCGCTGTGATTATCTGATAAACGATCCTTAAGAAACGCATGGCTTGTGCCGTGCGTTTCTTTTTTTGATGAAAGCAGCGGGAATACACGGCGGGAAGATTCGGGGTCTTCCTGGACGTTTTCACCGTGATTTTCCGCCGGAAGCAGTGCGGATCTCAGCGCTGTACTGACCCGGCAAAATGTGGCAGGATTGTGAAACCTTTTAGGAGTCGCAAGGATTTGGCAGGAAACAACGTCTGAATGAGTGAAGTTCTAAAAGCATCGTGTGCCACATATACAATCTTCGAAGGATTTGGTGGAGGCGATGCCGGATGAAAAAGATGCGCCTCGATGCGCAGCGCGTCAAGCGTATGACTCCTGTTCTTGCATTGGCTGTGGTGTTTGCAGCGTATGTCACCATGCAGAACGGCGCAGCGCTGACAGCTGCGGTTGCGACGCGTGAACTCCCTGTGTATAACGTTGATACCGATGAAAAGGTGCTCTCGATCAGCTTCGACGCGGCATGGGGCCGTGCGAATACAGAGAGCATACTGGATATTCTGGATCAGTATGATGTGAAGACAACCTTTTTCCTTGTGGGCTTCTGGGCGGAGGAACACCCGGATCTGGTCAGGGAGCTTGTCGCCCGGGGACATGAGATCGGCAATCATTCTGCAACGCATCCGCACATGTCCCAGCTGACGGCGGCGCAGATCCGCGATGAGCTGAAAAAGACAAGCGACCTTGTTGCGTCGATTACCGGTACGCCGACGACGCTTTTCAGACCCCCGTACGGCGAGTACAACGATGCGGTGGTCCGTATCAGCCGCGAGGAAGGGTATGAATGCGTGCAATGGAATGTGGACTCTCTGGACTGGAAGAATCTTGGAACGGATAACATGGTGCGCCAGTGCACAAAGAATGTGAATCCCGGCGATATCGTGCTTTTCCATAATGATTCAAAGTACATTCTGGAGGCACTGCCGCAGATCCTTGAATACTACACCAACGAGGGATACAGAATAATCCCGGTCTCACAGCTGCTGCTGAAGGGCGAAACATGGATCGACCATACCGGAAAGCAGCATCTATGCACGCCGACGCCTCAGATGCAGGCACAGAGCACGAGCGCGCCGGATGCATGAACAGGTCACGGAACGAATTTGGATGAGGAGGACGTACAATGGAAAACGTCATCAACACGCTGCGGCTGAGCGGTGTGATCGCAGGCGAGCCCGAGGTGGGGCATGAGGCCTTCGGAGAGAAATTTTACTATCTGACGCTTGGCGTGCCGCGTCTTTCGGGCGCGATGGATCTGCTGCCCGTTACGCTGTCCGAGCGGCTTCTGGACGGAGCAATGCTCAAGGACGGCGACCCGCTCTCCATCGAGGGACAGGTGCGTTCCTATAATAAGATCATCGACGGATCCGGCAGGCTGCTGATCACGGCATTTGCCCAGCGCATCACCGAGCCTGACGAACGGGAAAATCCGAATCAGATTCAGCTGACCGGCACGCTGTGCAAGGCGCCGGCATACAGGACGACCCCCTTTGGCAGAGAGATTGCGGATATGATGCTGGCGGTCAACCGCGCCTACGGCAAGAGCGATTATATTCCCTGCATCACATGGGGCAGGAGTGCGCGCTTTGCGGCGAAGCTTTCCGTTGGCGACAGGATTACGCTGACCGGAAGGCTGCAGTCCCGGGGCTATCAGAAGCAGATGCCGGACGGCACGGTGATTGAGAAGACTGCCTATGAGGTGTCTGTTGGTCATCTGGAGCTGCTCAGCGAGAATACGGATATGCCCGTTATGCAGCAGGCAGGCGCTGCGCAGCAGGAGATCGGCGCAGCACATTGATGAAATGACGCCCGGGACAGAAGAACGGACAAGAAAGACGGATGCAGATGGCTGCTCCGTCTTTTTTTCTTCGTCAGTTTGTGGTATACTGGATACACAGAATGCATAATCGGAGGTTTCGCATGAGAAACGACATCATGAGAGACGAACAGATTGGGAAGCTTGCCGAGGCTATGCTCCTGCTGGAGACAAAAGAGGAGGCCTGCAGCTTTTTTGAGGACATTTTCACCATTCATGAGCTTCAGGCTGTTGCGCAGAGGCTCGCTGTTGCGCGCCTTCTGCGGATGAAGGTAACCTATCAGGAGATCGCGGAGCAGACGGGTGCGTCGACGGCGACAATCAGCCGCGTGAACCGAAGCCTGTCCTATGGCGCCGGCGGCTATCAGCTGATCCTTGGCAAAGAGGACAGAGAACAAGAGGAAGAAGCATGAATCTGAACGATCTGAACAGAGAACAGCGGCTCGCAGCGGAAACGCTTGAGGGGCCGCTTTTGGTGCTTGCCGGCGCAGGCTCGGGCAAGACGCGTGCGCTGACCTATCGCGTGGCGAATCTGCTTGACCATGGCGTACCGCCGTGGGCAATTATGGCGATTACGTTTACCAATAAGGCCGCGGCGGAGATGCGTGAGCGAATTGCGAATCTGGCCGGCGCATCTGCGGAGGAGGTGTGGGTATCCACGTTCCACTCCGGCTGTGCCAAGATCCTGCGGCGCGATATTGAGAAGCTGGGCTATAGCCGCTCCTTTACCATCTACGATGATGATGATCAGATGACGGTGCTTAAGGAGATCCTGAAGCGGCTGAATATCGACGAGAAGTTCCTGCCGCCGCGAGAGATCAAGGCTAAGATCTCTGATGCGAAGAATAAGCTGCTCGGCCCGCAGGAGTGGTTCTCCCAGTCGGACAGGGATTACAGAAGCCAGATCGCGCAGGATGTATATACCGCATACGAGGAGAAGCTTAAGAGCTCTAACGCGCTTGATTTTGATGATCTGATCGTTAAGACGCTGGATCTGTTTACGCTTCATCCGCCGGTGCTGGATGCTTATCAGAGAAAGATCCGCTACATCCATGTCGATGAGTATCAGGATACCAACTACGCGCAGTATATGCTCGTTCGCCTGCTGGCGCAGCACAGCCGCAATCTCTGCGTTGTCGGCGACGATGACCAGTCGATCTACGGCTGGCGCGGCGCGGATATCCGCAATATCCTTGATTTTGAAAAGGATTTCCCGGATGCGAAGGTCATCAAGCTCGAGCAGAACTACCGCTCGACAGCCAATATCCTTGACGCCGCCAATCAGGTGATTGCGCGCAATGAGAAGAGAAAGGATAAGGCGCTGTGGACGGAGCAGGAGGCTGGCGAGCCGCTGCGTCTGTACCGTGCGGGGGATGAGCGTGAGGAGGCTGCGTTTATCTGCCAGCAGATCCGCAGCCTTCAGCAGCAGGGCGAGGATGCATCCCGCTTTGCCGTGCTGTACAGGACGAACGCTCAGTCCCGTGTCATTGAAGAAGCGTTTGTGCAGACAGGCATCCGCTACAGAATGTATGGCGGCCTGAGGTTCTATGACCGCAAGGAGGTCAAGGACATTCTGGCCTATCTGCGTGTGATTGTGAATCCATCCGACGACGTCTCGCTTCGCAGGATCATCAATGTGCCCAAGCGTTCTATCGGCGATACGACGGTGACGGAGCTGGCCAGATGCGCACAGGAGGAGGGTGTTCCTCTTCTGAGCGTGTGTATGGATATTCCTGAAAGCATTGGCACAAGAGCACGCAAAAGCGTGGAGAAATTCAGTGAGCTGATGATGAGCCTGAGCATGATGACAGAAAGCATGAAGCTGACGCAGCTTGTGCAGTACGTCATTGAAACGGCAGGGCTTGAGGCGCAATACGCAAAAGAGGACAGCGACGAGGCGCGCTCCCGCGTGGAGAATATCCGCGAGTTTATCGGTGCCGTACAGGAATTTGAGGAGAAAGCGGACAATCCGACGCTGGCCGACTATCTTGAGAATGTCGCGCTTGTCTCTGATCTGGATGCGATGACCGAGGATGGCGGCGCAGTGACGATGATGACGCTGCACAGTGCGAAGGGTCTGGAGTTCCCCAATGTCTTTATGGTCGGCATGGAGGAAAACCTCTTTCCGTCCATGCGCAGCCGGGATGATCAGGCGAGGATGGAAGAGGAGCGAAGGCTCTGCTATGTCGGCATCACGCGCGCAAGAGAGCGCCTCTATCTGACGCATGCGTCTAGGCGTATGCTCTATAACCAGATGCAGTTCAACGACCGTTCGCGTTTCATCGACGATATTCCTGAGCGCGTGCTGACGGATGTATCTGAAGCGGGGATGCGCGGAGGCTTCGGCGGACGGACATCCGGATCTGACGGGTGGCAGAGCGGTCAGTGGAGGCAGCCTGCCTGGAGCAAGGGGAGCACATTCGGCAGGCAGCAGCCCGCGCAGCAGCAGGGCGCATGGCAGCCGAAAACACAGTATGGCGCAAAGACGCCCGTCGGTCAGCGGCAGAGCCTCGCCGGATGGAGCCGGGGAAGCGGCGTTGGTATGGGCCAGAGCGAGAGTATCGGCGGACGTATGGTGCAGGATGTGCAGCGGGGCATGCAGACACAGAATGTTGTTCGTTCTGCTGCGCACGAAACGGCGAAGCCCTCGCTCTTTGCTGCCGGCGATCATGTGATCCACAAGAAATTCGGTAAGGGGGCCGTCGTCCGTGTGACAGGCTCCGGGTCTGATGCGAGGATCATGATCCGCTTTGACGACAGCCGCGCGGGAGTGAAGGAATTTGCGCTGGCCATCGCGCCCATCATCAAAACGGAGGGATAAGCCATGGAACAGACAAGGCGCATGCGCGAACTGGTTGACCGGCTCAATGAAGCGTCGAGACTGTATTATGATCTGAATGAAGCGTCGATGTCTGATGACGAATGGGACGCTATGTATGCGCAGCTGCGTGCGTTGGAGGAGAAGACCGGAATCCGCCTTGACGACTCCCCGACGAGGCGCGTCGGCGGCAAGGTGCTCGAAGGCTTTGAGCAGCACCGGCATATCGCAAGGCTCTGGAGCATGGATAAGGCGCAGAGCGAAGAAGAGGTCATTGCATGGGCTCAGCGTGCGAAGAAGCTGACTGATGAGGCCGGCGGGCTTCCCGGGAATACGTACTGCGTGGAATACAAGCTCGACGGCCTGACAGTGAATCTTACCTATGACGGCGGGCGTCTTGTGCAGGCGGCTACGCGCGGCAACGGTGAAGTGGGAGAGGCGATTCTTCCTCAGGCGGAGACCATAAGGACAATCCCTTTGACGATTCCCTTCATCGGCAGGATGGAGGTACAGGGCGAGGGGATCATGCGCCTGTCAGTGCTTGAAAAGTATAATGAGACAGCGGAGGAGCCTCTGAAGAATGCGCGCAATGCGGCTGCGGGCGCATTGCGCAATCTGGATCCCGGGGTCACAGCCTCCCGCCATCTGGATGCGTTCTTCTACCAGATCGGCTATATCGAGGGCCGCAGCTTTGCCTCACAGACAGAGATGCTTGATTTCATGCGGGAGAACGGGCTGTGCGTCAGTCCGTATGTCGGTTCAGCGTCCACGATTGAGGAGGCGCTTGAGCTGGTTCGCCGCATCGAAAAGGAACGCGATTCGCTTGATTTCCTGATTGACGGCGCGACCATCAAGCTTGCGGATATGCGTACTCGCGAGGTGCTGGGCAATACGGACAAGTTCCCCCGCTGGGCGGTTGCGTATAAGTTTGCCGCGCAGGAGACGGTCACGAAGCTTCTTGATGTTACATGGGAGCTGGGGCGTACGGGCAAGCTGACGCCGCTTGCACATCTGGAGCCGGTGGATATCTGCGGCGTGACGGTCAAACGGGCGACGCTCAATAACTACGGCGATATATGCCGCAAGCGCGTGCGCGTGGGCAGCGACGTCTGGGTGCGACGCTCTAATGATGTTATTCCGGAGATCATGGGCGTTGTATGGAATGAAGAAGGCGAAGCGCCAATGACGGACATTGAGGCGCCCGTGTATTGCCCGGCATGCGGAGGCGCGCTGACTCAGCGCGGGGCCCATATCTTCTGTATGAACAGAGAGAGCTGCAGACCGCAGGCCATAGCGCGCATGGCGCATTTTGCCTCGCGGCAGGGTATGGATATTGAGGCGTTCAGCGAAAAGACGGCGGAGCTGTTCTACGACATGCTGGGCGTGCGTACGGCAGATGAGCTTTACGCGCTGCGCAAAGAGCAGATGATGGAGCTGAAGGGATTTGGCGTCAAGAAAGCGGATAAGCTTCTTGCTGAGCTTGAAAAGAGCAAGGCATGTGAGCTGGATGCATTCCTTTTTGCGATCGGCATCCCCAATATTGGAAAGAAAACGGCGCGCGACTTGATGGAGCACTTTGGTTCTCTGGAGGCACTGATGAATGCGCAGCAGGAGGAACTGACGGCGCTTGACGACGTCGGCGAGATCGTCGCGGCGTCTATTACCGATTTCTTCTCCCAAGAGGAGAATCGCACCTTTGTTGACAGGCTGCTGGCGCATGGCGTCAGGCCGCAGGCTCGTCGTCAGGAGGAAGCCGGCACGCTGTTTGCCGGAATGACCTTCGTGCTCACGGGGACACTGCCCACGCTCACACGCGCGCAGGCGGAGGAAATGATCCGTCAGAACGGGGGCAAGGCCGCCGGCAGCGTATCCAAAAATACGAGCGTGGTGCTCGCAGGAGAGAGCGCGGGGAGCAAGCTGGAGAAGGCGAGAGCGCTTGGCGTCCGGATTATGGACGAGGCGGAATTCATGGCGCTGATCGGAGAACAGGGCCGAACCTTTCCTATTGTATAGATGATACGATACGAATTGGTTTTTTCTGGTATTTCATTTTCGGGGTCTGCGTGGTATAATTACTTTTACACACCTATTTTCTTCGGATAAGAAGGAGAGGACATACAATGAAGAGCATGACGGGATACGGCCGCTGCCAGATTGAGCGCGACGGGCGCGAGATGGCTGTGGAGGTTAAGAGCGTCAATCATCGCTTTCTGGATATTTCCTGCAGGCTGCCCCGGCACCTGCTGTTCCTTGAAGACGGTATGAGAAAGGGCGTCGGCGCGAGAGTGAGCCGCGGCCATGTTGACGTCTTTGTCAGCTATAACAACCACCGCGAGGATGCCAAGGAGGTGCGCGTGGATACCGCGCTGGCCATGGCGTATCGTACTGCCTATGAGGAGCTCGGCGCTGCCCTTGGCAAAACGGCTGAGATTTCCGTCTCTGAGTATGCCCGCATGCCCGATGTGCTCCGCGTTGAGGAGAAGGCAGAGGATCAGGATGCGGTGAAGGCGCTGTTCCTTGATGCGCTGGACGGCGCGCTGTGCTCTCTTTGCGAGATGCGGGAGATGGAGGGCGCGAATATGCGCCTTGATATTCTTGATAAGATCGGCAGGATTGAAACGATCCGCGATCAGGTCGCGCAGCGCGCGCCGATGGTCGTCGAGGAATACCGCGATAAGCTCCATCAGCGGATTGCCGCCCTGACGGACGGCGAGATCGACGAGGCGAGGCTTGTGACGGAGGTTGCGATCTTTGCGGACCGCGCCGCGATTGATGAGGAGCTCGTCCGCTTGATCAGCCATACCGGTCAGATCCGCGCTGCGGTTGAGCTCAGGGAGCCTGTTGGCCGCAAGCTTGATTTCCTTGTACAGGAGCTCAATCGCGAGGTGAATACCATCGGCTCGAAGGCCTCTGACGCTGCGATCGCACAGAAAGTCGTTGAGGCGAAGGGCGAGATTGAGAAGCTGCGCGAGCAGGTTCAGAATATTGAGTGACACGTTCAGTTCACGGAGGGTAACGTGGATATCAAGCTTATCAATGTTGGATACGGCAATTTCATTTCTTCCAGCCGTATCATTGCCATCATCGGTCCGGATTCCGCGCCTGTGAAGAGAATCATACAGGAGGCGAAGGAGGAACGCAGGCTGATCGACGCCACCTATGGCAGGCGGACGCGTGCGGTGATTATCTCCGACAGTGATCATGTGATTCTCTCCGCTGTGCAGCCGGAGACTATCGCGCATCGTTTTGACGTCAAGGATAATACGACGATTGTCGAGGAGGAAGAGGCGTAATGCAGCAGAAGCGTGGCGTTCTGTTCGTGCTGTCCGGTCCGTCGGGCGTAGGCAAGGGGACACTTAAGAAAATGCTCCTTGACGAGTTCAAGGATCAGGTTTTGGATTCGATCTCTGCGACGACCCGCAAGCCGAGGGAAGGCGAGGAGCCCGGCAGAGAGTACTTTTTCATCAGCAGGCAGGATTTTCTGGACAGAATCGCGAATAATGATTTTTTGGAATATGCCGAATTCAGCGGCAATATGTACGGCACGCCGAAGTCCTATGTGTATTCCCTGCTTGAGCAGGGGATCAATGTCATCGCGGAGATTGACGTGCAGGGCGCTCTTCAGATGTTTGAGCGTATGCCGGATTGTGTGAGCATCTTCATTCAGCCGCCCAGCCATGAAGTGCTGGAGGCCCGTCTGCGCGGCCGCGCAACGGAGAGCGAGGAGAAGATCGTCCAGCGGCTCTCTGCGGCTGAGCGCGAGCTTTCCTATGCAATGAAATACCGGCACAGGATTGTCAATAACGAGCTGAAGCTTGCCTATGAGGAGCTGAAGCGGATTTATCTGCAATACACGACGGAAGCAAACAAGTGAGTATCTCTGTGTGAGTGAACGTATAGAAGAGGAGGAACACTCTATGTCTATGACCGACCCGAATATCCTGCAGCTCCTTGATAAGGCTGACTGCCGCTACACGCTGGTTGTCGAGGTGTCCAAGCGCGCCCGTCAGCTCATTGACGGCACCCTTCCGCTGGTTGACACCAAGGATAAGGAGAATATGCCCGTCTCCATCGCCATCGACGAAGTGAACCGCGGTCTCATTTCTTATGACCGCCCGGCTGCAGATGTCCGCTGATACAAGTAAAAAGTGCGTTGTCCTCGGTGTTACCGGGGGCATCGCTGCATATAAGGCATGTGAGATTCTGCGTCTGCTGCAAAAGCGGGGCATTGACGTCTATGTGGTGATGACCAGAAACGCATGCAGCTTTGTTGCGCCGCTGACGTTTGAGACGCTGTCCGGTCATCCTGTCGCTGTGGATACATTTGAGCGCCCGGCAACATGGGAGGTCGAGCATATCGCACTGGCAAAGCGCGCGGATCTTTTCCTGATTGCGCCTGCGACGGCGAACATCCTCGCCAAGATGGCCTGCGGTATCGCAGATGATATGCTCTCCACGACTGTGCTCGCCACGCGCGCGCCCGTTATGGTTGCGCCCGCGATGAATACCGGCATGTGGGACAATTCTGCCACGCAGCAGAATCTGCGTACGCTGCAGGCACGCGGCGTTCATGTTGTCGCGCCGGCGAACGGCCGCCTTGCCTGCGGGGACAGCGGAGCGGGGAAGCTGGAAGATGTCTGTGTCATCGTGGACAGAGCTATGGAGGTTCTTTGCGAACAGCAGGACATGAAGGGGCTGCGCGTCATGGTGACAGCCGGACCGACCCGCGAGCCGCTTGATCCTGTGCGCTATATCAGCAACCGTTCTTCTGGTAAGATGGGGTATGCGATTGCAGCTGCGGCGCAGAGAAGAGGCGCTGAGGTTACGCTTCTTACCGGCCCTGTTTCGCTTGATGCGCCAGCGGGTGTGAAGACAATTCCCTTCACGACGACGCAGGATCTCCTTGACCGCGCGCTTGAGCATGCTGCAGATCAGGATATCCTGATTCAGGCCGCTGCGCCGGCGGATTACCGGGCGAAAACGATCGCCGACCAGAAGATCAAGAAGCAGAGCGGTGCAGAGCTTGTCTTTGAGATGGTTGAGAACCCCGACGTCGCGGCGACATTAGGAAGGGATAAGCGTCCTGATCAGCTCTTTATTGGCTTTGCGGCTGAGACGCAGCATGTGCAGGAGAATGCGCAGGGAAAGCTGATCAAGAAGAATCTTGATATGATCGTGGCAAATGATGTAACTGCCCCCGGCGCCGGCTTTGATGTGGATACGAATATCGTAACCATCATCAGCCGCGAGGAAATCAGGCAGCTTCCGCTGATGAGCAAGGCTGACGTCGCTGACCGTATTCTTGACGAAGCGCTCATCCTGAAGCAGAAGCTTGCTGTCAGATCGTGATTCTATACCGAATATGAACAGGCTGCCGTTCCGATAAGGAGCGGCGGCTTTTTGTTTCTGTATGGCGGGGCAAGAAGCGAAATAAACGGATGAAAAGCATACAGGAAAGGGGATGCTTGACAAATTTTCACTTGAATTGTGCTGTTGGGAATCAAGACAGCTTGACGTGGGACAGATTTATGAATATAATTGAGGAATGTATTGAATATGGGTATTTGCACCCATGACGAAGGGAGGCGCGGCTGCATGAAGAGCGAGACGTGGTATCGACTGCTGCTGACAGCGTTTTGTGTATGCTTCGCTTTCCTGCTTGTCCATGGAGCAGGCCGCCTGATTGGCGAGAGCGATGCTGCGCCGGTTGCTGCTTTTCAGGTTCCATATACAGTGGCGCTTGACAGGGCAGCCGATGCACAGCAGATATCTGTCCGGCTGGTCAGGAGAGAAACGGATGTGCAGCAGCGCGCGTATTGCCGCAGCTGCGGCATGGGGGCTGCTTCCGCGGCTGTTGAGCTGCGGTGCGACTCCAACGGCAACGTTCTCCTGCATCGATCGTACATGCATGCGGTATATCAGGCGTTTGCTCTTGGCGATGGGTTCGCATAGCGGCGTAGTGGATCTGCAGCACCTGTATGACAGAAAAGAAGAGAGGGTTTAACTATGGCTAAGAAAAATGCCAAGGCGAAGAATCCGCGCAGCAGCGCGCTTGTTTCGCTGGTCGCTATCCTGGTTGCCATCGTCGTCGTGGGCTATGTGGCTCTGTTCGGCATTGGCAAGGGCACGATGATCAACTACCTGAAGCCTTGGGGCGAGGCGATCAGCCTTGGCCTTGACCTGCGCGGCGGCGTTTACACCGTCTACGAGGCCGAGGACAATACCGCTGAGGACTTTGAGACCAAGATGAATTCCACGGTCAGCATTCTGACCAGCCGTCTGACCCGTCAGGGTTTCACCGAGGCGACCGTTACCCGACAGGGTACTGATCGCATCCGCGTGGAGATCCCGAATGTCTCCGATCCGAACGAGATTCTGCGCATCATCGGCACCCCGGCTCAGCTCAACTTTGTTGACGAGGCTGGCACTGTGCTGATGGAGGGCTCCATGGTCAACAATGCTATGGCGGCTCAGGATCAGAATGGTTCTCCCTGCATCGCGTTTGAGCTGAATGACGAGGGCGCGAAGATCTTCGCCGAGGCGACTGCTGCGAATCTGGGCAAGACCATCTCCATCACGCTGGACGGCGAAGTGATCTCTGCCGCGACTGTCCAGTCCGTCATCGCCGGCGGCAAGGGCGAGATTACCGGCAGCTTCACCCCTGAGGAAGCTCAGAATCTTGCGACCCTGATTCTCTCCGGCGCGCTGCCGCTGAATCTGAATCAGCTTGAGGTAAGCGCTATTTCCGCGACGCTTGGTGTTGAGGCTCTGGATCGCGCGATTCTTGCCGGCGTGATCGGCATTGCGCTGGTTATGGTCTTCATGATCCTGTGCTATCGTCTGTGCGGCGTCGTTGCTGACATCGCGCTGACTGTTTACATCATGATCGTTGTGCTGCTGCTTGCACTGACCGGCGCGCAGCTGACCCTGCCGGGCGTTGCCGGTATCATCCTTGGTATCGGTATGGCAGTTGACGCCAACGTCGTTATCTTCGAGCGTATCCGTGAGGAGGTCAAGAATGGCCTGCAGCTGTCTTCTGCGATCCGCAGGGGCTTCTCCAATGCGCTCACCGCGATCATTGACGCGAACGTAACCACTGTCATCGCCGCTGTTGTTCTGTACGCGTTCGGTACCGGTACTGTCCGCGGCTTCGCGCTGACGCTTGGCATCGGCGTTGTAACGTCCATGTTCTCCGCTGTTTTTGTTACGCACAAGCTGCTCGATATCTTCGCTGACCTCGGCTTCAAGAACACGAAGCTGTACGTGCGATAAGGTGAGGAGGAAATCATTATGAAGTTTGAAATGAAGAATCACCTGAAGCCGTGCGCTGCGGTGTCTCTTGCAATCATCGTCGTCGCGCTTGTGATGTCCCTGATGGGCCATGGCATGAATCTGGGCATTGATTTCACCGGCGGCACGATTATGACCTACAACATGGGCGGCGAGTTTGATACCGCTGTCGTCGAAGCTGCGCTCAAGGAGAACGGCATCGAGAATACGCAGATTGCCAAGGCCGGCGATGAGGGCACGCAGGTGCAGATCCGCATCGCTGACTCTGAGAACACCGATGATCTGCGTGTTGCGCTTGAGGCGAAGCTCGCTGAAACCTATCCGGAGATCGAGTACGTCGATATCACCCGCGTTGGCGCCGTTGCCGGCAAGGAGCTGATCAGCAACGCCGTCAAGAGCGTGACCTTCGCTGCGATCCTGATGCTGCTGTACATTGCTGTCCGCTTTGACTTCTATTCCGGTCTGGCGGCTGTGATCGGCCTGCTGCATGACGTTGCGATCATGATGGCCTTTGTGGTGCTCTTCAGCGGCGCTATCCGCGTGGAGACGACCTTCATCGCGGCGCTGCTGACCATCGTCGGCTATTCCATCAACAATACGATCATCATCTTTGACCGTATCCGCGAGAATAACCGCAAGGCCAATGTCCGCAGCCTGCCGCGCGAAGAGATTGTCAATCTTGCTGTGACGCAGTCTCTGCCGCGTACGCTCAATACCACCGTCACCACGCTGCTGACCATCGTCTGTCTTTACATCATGGGCGTTGATTCTGTCAAGCAGTTCGCGCTTCCGCTGATCGTCGGCATCATTGCTGGCACCTATTCTGCCAACATGATCAACGGCTATGTCTGGGCGCTGCTGATGGACCTCAAGAGCAAGAAGAAGGTTAAGGCGTAATGCAAATTGCATCGTAAGGGCGGGACTTCCCGCCCTTACGGTGTTTCCTTGTATATGCTTCCGTTTGTCGATGGGCGTGTATGGATGCCTATGGACAAGCTGAAGAGAAAGGAGGCCGCACCATGCTGCAGTTTCAGCCAAAAAAGAAAGAAAAGACTGAGATTCCCGAGGAGCTGAAGTCCCTTGGCGTAGAGAAGCGACTGCTTGAGCTTCTTGTTGAGCGAGGCATCAATACGCAAAGGCGCATCCATGCTTATCTGCATCCGAGGAAGGAAGATCTGTATGATCCGATGCTGATGCAGGACATGGATCGTGCGGTCTCTGTGATCCGCGATGCAATTGCAAAGAAAGAAGAGATTGTCGTCTTCGGCGATTACGACGTGGATGGTGTGACAGCGACTGCCATCCTGATGACCTACCTGCGCAAGCAGGGCGCAACGGTCACTTCCTATATTCCGGACAGACATGGCGAGGGATATGGCCTTAACGTCGCAGCAGTGGAGAAGATTGCTTCCCATGCAAAGCTGCTGATTACGGTGGACTGCGGTATCACATGCCCCAATGAGGTGAGGCGCGCGAGAGAGCTTGGCATGCGCGTTATCGTAACGGATCACCACCAGCTTGGCCCGCAGCTGCCGGAATGCGAGGCTGTGCTGAATCCGATCCTTGGCAGTTATCCCTTCCGCAAGCTCTGCGGCGCGGGTGTCGCGTTCAAGCTTGTGCAGGCAATGGGCGGCATGGAGGCGATTGAGCCGCTGTGGGAGCTGGCTGCAATGGCAACCATTGCTGATATTGTCCCGCTGATTGATGAAAACCGCGTGATCGTCACCTATGGTTTGCGTGCAATGGCTGTGACGAAGCGGCCGGGCCTGCTTGCGCTGATGAGCTCCGCAGGCGTGGAGGCAGAGAAGGTGACGGCGTCTGACGTGGCCTACCGTATGGCGCCGAGGATCAATGCCGGCGGACGTCTTGCACTTGCCTCGCGGGGGGTGGAGCTGCTGACGACCCGCAGCGCAGAGAAGGCTGCATTGATCGCATCAGATCTTGACAGCGACAATACAAAGCGTCGGGAACTGGAGCTGGAGATCTTTAAGCAGGCGGATGAAATGACCCGCAGCGAGATTGACTTCAGGCATGAGCGCGCGATCGTCATCTGCGGCGAGGGTTGGAATCCGGGGGTTATTGGCCTTGCATCTTCGCGCCTTGTAGAAAAGTATAAGTGGCCTACGGTGCTGCTTTCTCAGGATGGGGAGCTCTGCGTCGGTTCAGCAAGATCGATCCCCGGTGTGGATATTCATAAAGCGATGGCGACCTGTCGTGATCTGTTTGTCCGCTTTGGCGGGCATGCGCAGGCTGCAGGGCTGACCATCGAGAAAAAGAATGTCACCGAATTCCGCCGCAGGCTGACACAGGCTATTCTTGAGCAGACGGAGCCCGAGGTCTTTATCCCTACAGAGGAGTATGATCTTGAGCTGGAACTGCATGAAATGACGGAGGAGCTTGTTCAGGCGTTCGCGGCAATGCAGCCTACCGGGTTCGGGAATCCTGCACCGGTGTTCTGTGTGCGCGGCGTGAATACAACCGATGTCAAGCAGATTGGTAAGGATGGAGCGCATCTTCGGTTCCGGATGTCGCATGGAACGGAAATGCGCAGCGCCATCGCTTTCAGGATGGGTGACCGCGCAGCAGCGATGCCGGAGATTATCGATGCTGTGCTCAGTCTTTCCATCAATGAATGGAACAATAAGCGGTCTGTGCAGTGCGAGGTGCGCCAGTTCCAGGCGTATACGCCCGCCAAGGCATTTCTCAAAGAGTGTCAGGGCCGAAACGAAGAGATCCACTGCGCGCTGTTTGGCGCCATGAGGATGCAGCGCCCGGCTGTTGTGGGGAATACCGAGCGCGTGACGCTGCAGCAGGCAGAGGGTATTCTTCGCAACGAGCTTCTTACAGGCTATCAGGGGACGCTCCTTTGCGTGCATACGGTCCCTGTACTTCAGATGGCGAATATTCATCTTGCCATTCTGCATGCACAGCTGGACTACGCGCTTCGTGAACTGGACGATGTGCGCATGTTCAACACACTGGTGATGGCGCCTGACTGGGAGAAGCTCAACTGCCAGCCCAAGGCGATTGTCATGCTTGACGGCTTTATGAGCGATGGCGAGCGCAGCGAAGCAATCGCCAGATTCCCGCAGGCACGCATTATCGAAGTCGATGGGTTTGAGCGGCAGAAGGCTTCTGCCGCCGCCGCTCTGATTGCCGGCGATGATGCACTGCGCCGCCTGTATAAAGCAATGCGCCAGAGGGAAAAAACGGAGTATTCCATGGAGATCCTTGCCGCGGAGGCCGGCGTGGAGGCCGGCATGGCGCTGTGCGGGATGCACATCTTTGAAGAACTGGGGCTGATTGAGTATACACGCTCACCGCTCCATTACAGAATATGTCCCAGCAGTAAGGTTTCGCTTGAAGCGAGCCGGATACGCACAGCGCTGCTGAGGATGAAGGGATAAGCAAAGGGGGGAATGGAATGACGCAGGAAGTCTGCAAGAATCTTGACGAGCTGATTGGCACGATGATTAAGTATCATCCGGAGGCCAATGTCGAGCTGGTGAAGAAGGCATATGCGTTTGCAGAAAAGGCGCATGAAGGACAGATGCGCAAATCCGGCGAGCCGTATTTTGTGCATCCGCTCATCGTTGCGGGTATCCTCGCGAAGCTGATGCTCGATGCGCCAACCATTGCCGCCGGTCTGCTGCATGATACGGTCGAGGACTGTGAGTCTGTGACACAGGAGCTGATCACCAAGGAGTTCGGGCAGGAGGTTTCTCTGCTCGTTGACGGCGTAACCAAGCTGAAGCGGCTGGATTTCTCTTCCAAGGTAGAGCAGCAGGCAGAGTCTATCCGTAAGATGATCCTCGCGATGAGCAAGGATATCCGTGTCGTGCTGATCAAGCTGGCAGACCGTACGCACAATATGCGTACGCTGAAATCGCAGCCCCCCGAAAGCCAGAAACGCATCGCACAGGAGACACTGGATATCTATGCGCCGCTTGCACACAGATTGGGCGTCTATAAAATCAAGCAGGAGCTTGAAGACCTCTGTCTTCGCTATCTGGATCCCGAGGGATACCAGAATCTGATTGTCAAGGTCGGCATGAAGAGAGCGGAGCGGGAGGCTAATATCCGCGGTGTGATCGGCACGCTGAGCGACAAGATCAAGGAAATGAATATCCGCTATGAGATCGACGGTCGCCCCAAGCACTTCTACAGCATCTACCGCAAGATGGTGCTGCAGCAGAAACCGTTTGAGCAGATCTTTGATCTGATTGCGATCCGCGTACTGGTGGATTCTGTGCAGGACTGCTATGCGGTGCTTGGCATCGTGCATACGCTCTGGAAGCAGGTACCCAATCGCTTTAAGGACTACATCTCCACGCCGAAGCCCAACATGTACCAGTCCCTTCATACGACAGTCGTAGGCGAAAACGGCATGCCCTTTGAGGTGCAGATCCGTACCTATGAAATGCACCGGATTGCGGAATATGGTATCGCTGCGCACTGGCGCTATAAAGAGGGCAAGCAGGTTGCCGACGGGCTGGATAACAAGCTCTACTGGCTGCGCCAGATTCTGGACTGGCAGAATGACACAAGGGACTCTGAGGAATTCATCAAGTCTCTGAAGGTGGATCTATTCAGCGATGAGGTCTTTGTCTTCACGCCTAAGGGTGAGATTATCGACCTGCCGCGCGGGGCGACGCCGATCGATTTTGCCTATCGCATTCACAGCGCGGTCGGCAACAAGTGCGTCGGCGCGAAGGTGAACGGCAGGATTGTGACGCTCGATACGCCGCTGGATACCGGAGACTTTGTTGAGATCATCACTCAGCAGAGCAGCAAGGGCCCCAGCCGCGACTGGCTTAAGATTGTCAAGACGTCGCAGGCGAAGTCCAAGATCCGCGCGTTCTATAAGAAGGAGCTCAAGGAAGAGAATATCGCCAGCGGCAGACAGATGCTTGAATATGAGGCGAAACGCCTTGCATGCAATCTGCCGTCCCTGCTCAAGAGTGAATATGTTGAGCCTATCCTGCGCAAGTATTCCTTCGCGGATCTGGATGATATGTATGCTGCAGTGGGCTGCGGCGGTATTACTGCGGCGCAGATTGTCACCAGACTGCGCGAAGAACAGCGAAGCCACGAGAAGCCGCTGATTCCGGTTGTGCCAAAGACGGTGGAGACGCCGTCTGCAGCAAAGCATGGCAGCAAGAACGATATGGGCATCATGGTTGCCGGTCTGCCGGGATGCCAGATGCACTTTGCCAAGTGCTGTACGCCGCTGCCGGGTGACGAGATCATCGGCTTTATCACGCGCGGGCGCGGCGTGACGATTCATTCCCGTTACTGCATCAACGTGAACTGCTCGCAGAATCCGGAGCGCTGGGTTGATGCTGAGTGGGCGGATACAACCAACACGTTCTATAATGGATCCCTGCAGATACTGGCATATGACCGGCATAATCTGATTGCCGACCTGATGAGCTATCTTTCTGCGCAGAAGGTTACGGTATGCGCGCTTAATGCGCGCCTGAACCCGGCCAACCAGACGGTAACCATAGAGCTGACGCTGCAGGTCGCCAATAAGCAGGAGCTTGATTGGGTGATTAAGCAGCTGGCCAAGCGTCAGGATACCATCGATATTTTCAGAGTGTAATATCATACCGGAAGTATGCCGGCGAAGGAGACAATATGAGGCTTGTAATACAGCGCGTACTTGAGTCGAGCGTCCGCATTGACGGCGAGATCGTCGGTCAGATCGGTAAGGGATTCATGGTACTCTGCGGCGTGGAGGATGGCGATACGGACGCTGACGTCCGCTACTGCATCGACAAGACGGTCAATCTGCGGATTTTTGAGGACGAAGCGGGGAAGATGAACCGCTCTATTCTTGATGATGGCGGTGAGATTCTCGCAATCTCTCAGTTTACTCTGCATGGCGATGTCCGTCACGGGAGAAGGCCGAGCTTTATCAAGGCTGCGCGCCCGGAGACCGCCGTCCCGCTCTATGATGCGTATTGTGAAGGCCTTCGCAATGCTGGTATTCATGTGGAGACGGGTGTATTTCAGGCGGATATGAAGGTGTCGCTGATCAATGATGGTCCTGTAACGCTTCTGATTGATTCCAGGAGGACTTTCTGATGGATATCCGTACGGTGACAGGCGGGCCCCTGCAGGTGAATACCTATGTGGTCTCCGCCGATGGCGCAGACAGCTGCGTGGTGATCGATCCAGGCGCGGAGTTTGCGGCTGTAGAGGGCGCTGCCTGCGGCAGACGGGTCGACGCGGTGCTGCTGACGCATGCGCATTTTGATCACATGCTCTATGCCATGGCATGGCTGCGCAAGGGCGCAAAGCTCTATGTCCATGAAAAGGATGCTGCTGCGCTTTGCGATCCCGAACTGAATGTGTCATCGATGATGGGCGTGCAGCTGATGCTGCCCGAGGCGGATGTGATTCTGCATGAAGGCGATGTTGTGCGCGAGGCCGGGCTGGAATTGTCCGTGCTCAATACACCGGGGCATACGCCCGGCAGCGTGTGTTTTCTGCAGGATGGTACACTGTTTGCAGGCGACACCATGTTCTATGGCAGCTATGGCCGCGTTGATTTGCCGGGAGGCAGCAATATGCAGATGGCGATGTCTCTCAAGAGGCTTCTTGTCCTTGATGAGGGGACTGTGGTCTATCCCGGGCATGGCATGAAGACAAAGATTGCATGGGAACGGAGGCAGTATCTGTGAGGATTGCTGTCAGTACGCCGCTGGAATCTCTGCGCAATGATATCGGCGACGTGATCCGTCTCTTCTTTGGCGAGGGCGCTGCGGTGCTGCCGGATGAAGCGCATGACGCGTTTCTGACGCACAGCCATGAAGATGACGGCATATGCTGGACAGAAGCATTTGCTCTGAGGTGCGGCGATGCGGAGGAGCGGCATGCGCTCAGCGCACCTGTTGCTGAACAGACTGAAAACGGGCTGGAGGAGAAACGCCAGCTGAAGCGGCTGATCAAGCGGACATTGTATCAGCTTCTGAAGCAGCATACGGGCCGGCGTCCTGCATGGGGCTCGCTCACAGGCATCCGGCCGACAAGGCTGTATTATCAGCAAATGGAACATGGCATGAGCCGGGAACGGGCGAGAGCAGAGCTTGCGGATACATTTGATCTATCCGATGAGAAGCTTGATCTGCTGGATGAGATTATTACGGCGCAGAGCGGGCTGATCAGCAGGCCGGCGAATGCCTGTGATCTGTATATCGGCATACCGTTCTGTACGACAAGATGCAGCTACTGCTCGTTTTCTTCCGGTGAAATCGGAAACGGCAGGCTGGTTGAGCCATATCTTCAGGCGCTCCTGCATGAAATTGATGCATGCAGCGAGATGGCAAAGGAGTTTAGGCTCGTCATCGACGTGGGCTATATCGGCGGCGGTACGCCCAGCAGCCTGACGACGTCACAGCTTGACCGGCTCCTGTCCCATGCAGAGAAGCGATTTGGCCCGATGAGCGAATGGACCGTGGAAGCGGGACGGCCCGATACGCTTGACAGGGAGAAGCTTGCGATGATGCGCAGCCATCCTGTGACTCGTATCAGCATCAATCCGCAGACCATGAACGACCAGACGCTCCTGCGGATCGGCAGAGCGCATACCGCCCAGCAGACTGTTGAGGCCTACGATCTGGCGCGGAGCCTTGGCTTTGACGATATCAATATGGATGTGATCGCTGCGCTGCCGGGTGAGGACTATGAGATGTTTGCATCGACCCTTGACCGGATCCGGTCGCTGCAGCCGGACAGTCTGACTGTGCATACGCTGGCGATCAAGCGTTCGTCCAGGCTGCATGAACAGAGGTATCAGCAGAGCGAGGATGATGTTGCGCGCATGGTTGCGCTTGGCAGAGAGACTGCGCATGCAATGGGCATGCGGGCATATTATCTCTACAGACAGAAATACATGGCGGCGAATCTGGAGAATGTCGGCTATGCGAAGCCCGGGAGTATATGTCGGTATAATATCGATAATATGGAAGAGACGACCAGCGTGCTGGCTCTTGGGGCGGGCGGCATATCGAAATGTGTTATGCGCCAAGAGGAGAAGATCCTCCGCGCGCCGAATATCTCTAATATTGAGCAGTATATCGACCGAGTGGACGAAATGATAGAACGCAAACGTGCTGCTTTTGCTGAGAAGGCAAAGCAGATTGCTATCTGAGTAAAGGGAGGGGCCCATGATCATTAGCGATAAGCAGGAGCTCAGGCGCTGTGTGAAGCAGGCTGTCCGCCGTGCTCAGATTGCAGAGTGCTGCCTGAGGTTTGATCCGCAGCAGGGGGCGCTTGGCGTTGATGCGCTGCTGGATGAGTCCGGCATGCGCGGGCGAAAGGGTACGCCCTTTGGCACGGATGGCGCTGCGTTCTATGCTGCGATGGAAGCGCTTGAGCTCCCGACGCGTGATCTGAACAGCGCCCGCACCATGCAGGAAAGCTATGACAGGCATGCGTATATCCGCGAGATTCTGGACGCTATGAAAGCACGCCGCGTGCTGACAGCTGTTGACGTCAGACGGTCTGATGCGGACTTTTATGGCGACGAGCGGCTCGCTCCGCTTGTCTGCGTGAAGAAGGAATTCTTTGCGCCGGGTCGATACGGTATACCTTTTGAGCAGCTGGCAAAGGAATTGGGAGAATCCATCCGGGTGCTGGGTGCAAGAGACGTCCTGCTCGATACCTTTGATGCAGAGGCGCTTCGTTACTGCGTGCTGCCCGTATGCGAAGATATGCGCTGCGTGGTGCACGTGTATCTGACCAGCGAGGAAGAGATTGGCCGGTTTAGCGATCTGCTGGACGCTTCTTCTGTTCGTGCGCTGGTCAGCGCTCCTGAATGCATAGAGGCTGCTCTTCTGCATGCTGCGGCAGAGCGGCCGAGGATGCTGGTCTGTCTGTCCGGCCTGAAGCATCTTGATATGGCGCTTTCGCTGCTGGGCGCGCGCTTTGTGCCGTATTCAAGCCGTGCTTCTGCGCCTGAGATGATGCTCGGACGCTGGCTTTGTGCGAAGGAAGCGCTCTGGCAGGCGCTATGCGATGCCTATCTGCCGCTGGCGCGTGCAGGCTATGCACTGGAGAGCGCCTCTGTGGAGCAGGATGTACAGATGCTTCTGAGCGGCAATATCATGAATCTGTATGAGACATATTGAATAATGATGGAGGAATGAACATGAATCCGATTTTTACGATTGAGATGGAAAATGGCATGACGATGAAGGGCGAGCTTTACCCGGACATCGCGCCCAACAGCGTTGCGAACTTTGTTGAACTGGCAAACAGCGGCTTCTATGATGGCGTGATCTTCCATCGCGTCATTCCGGGCTTTATGATTCAGGGCGGCGACCCGCTGGGCCGCGGCACCGGTGGCCCCGGCTACAGCATCAAGGGTGAATTTGCCCGCAATGGCTTCAATAACCCGCTCAAGCACACCCGCGGCGTGCTGTCCATGGCGCGCAGCATGATGCCCAACTCTGCTGGCTCGCAGTTCTTTGTGATGGTGGAGAATGCGCCGCATCTGGATGGTCATTATGCCGCCTTTGGCAAGGTGACCGAGGGTATGGAGACCGCCGATGCGATTGTGAGCGTGCCGCGCGATCCGATGGACAGGCCGTACGAGGATCAGAAGATGAAGAGCGTGCGCGTGGAGACCTTCGGCGTCACGTATACGGTTGAGAAGATCAAGAGCAGATTCTGATTGGGAGGCGCCTGTGAAAAAAAACAAGGTGGTCGTGCGTTTGCTTGGGCATGAGTATCCGCTGCTTACGGATCAGACGCCCGAGCATGTGCAGCGCATGGCGCATTATGTGGACAGAAAGATGCGCGAGGTAGCGATCCTTTCGCGCGCTTCGGATTCTATGGCGCCGATCCTGACGACGATGACGCTCGCTGATGAGCTGTTCCGCGCACAGGATGAGAACAGCCGGCTGAAGAGAGAACTTGCCGACCTGATGAAGGACAACAACGATACGAAATGACAGCGGCGGCGCGAGGGTTGTCCCTGCGCCGCTTTTTGCAAATGGAGGATATTCATGGAACTGCTTTCGCCAGCCGGAAACCGGGATGCGCTGATTGCTGCCGTATCGTGCGGCGCGGATGCTGTATATCTGGGATATACAGCCTTTGGCGCACGCAGCTATGCGGGGAATTTCGACGCGGAGGGGCTCCGTGAAGCCGTGGAGTATGCACACGAGCGTGGGAGGAAGATATACGTCACCGTCAATACGCTGGTCAAGCAGTGCGAAATAGACGACCTCTGCGATGTGCTTGAGCTGCTTGTCCGATGCGGCGCTGACGCTGCGCTTGTGCAGGATATGGGCGTTGTGCGTCTTGCAAGGGAGCGCTTTCCTGAATTGACGCTGCATACCAGCACGCAGATGACGATTCATAACGCGCAGGGCGCACGGATGATGAAGAGGCTTGGCTTTTCACGCATTGTCCCTGCAAGAGAATGCACGCTCGCGGAGCTGCGCAGGATGGCGGATACCGGCATTGAGGTTGAGGCCTTCGCGCATGGCGCGCTGTGCGTGGCAGTGTCTGGCCAATGTCTGTTCTCCAGCATGATCGGAGGCCGCAGCGGAAACAGGGGCCGATGTGCACAGCCGTGCCGTCTGCCTTACGGTCTTGACGACGGAACAAGCGGCTATCTGCTTTCCACTAAGGATCTGATGCTGCTTGACAGGATTCCGCAGCTTCGCGACGCCGGCGTCTACTCCTTTAAACTTGAGGGGCGCATGAAACGTCCGGAGTATGTTGGCGTGATCACACGCGCATACAGGGAAGCGCTGGATGCCGCCGAAGCATATGTGCCATATCATCCGGATGAGCAGACGATTCAAGCCCTCCGTCAGGTATTCAACCGAGGCGGCTTCACAGAGGGCTATGCCCTGTCAAAGAGCAACGCTGCGCTGATGAGCTGGGAGAGACCTAACCATTGGGGCGTGTATATGGGACGCATTGCCTCACAGAAGGGACAGCTGGCGAAGGTGCGTCTTGAAACAGCGCTGCATAACGGAGACGGTCTGCAGATCCGCGGAAAGAGTGAGATTGAGACAACATATTCGGGGCCGGAGAATTCTGCAGGCGGTGAAGCTATTCTGCGCATTGTGCAGGGAAATGCAAAGAACGGAGATCCTGTCTACAGGCTGACTGACGCTCTGCAGATGCAGGAAATCCGTGAGTATATTCAGCAGGAACATCATAAGACGCCGATCGACGCCGAGCTTACAGCGATGCCGGGCGAACTGCCCCGACTTGTGCTGCGTGATGATCAGGGGCATTGTGCTGAAGCGGTGGGCAGTCAGGCTGTCGATACAGCGCAGCAGCGGGCGCTCGATGAGGATTACGCGAGGCGGCAGATGGCCAAGCTTGGCGGTACGCCGTACGAGCTGCGTTCGCTGGCGCTGCAATCAAGAGATGCTTTTATGACGGCCGGCATGCTCAATGCACTGCGGCGAGATGCGCTTGAGGAACTGAAAAGGGCGAGAACGGCCATCGTGAGGGAGGCGCGTGATGCGGTCAGTGAGCCGTGCGAATTGCCTGAACCGGAAGGGCTGCTGATTGTACAGGGAGAAGGCCTGGAACAGGCGGAACGTATTCTGGAGGCTGGTGCAGATCTCTTCTACTGGCAGCCGCAGAACTATACGGATGCTGCTATGCAGGCCGCGTTGGATGCTTGTAAAGCTGTTCATCCTGTGCTGGTTCTTCCTGTTTTTGCCCAGACCGACGAGCTCGATGCGCTGTATGCCTTTGTATGCAGGAATCAGGAAAGATTGAGCGGCGTTGTGCTGAATAATGTCGGATACCTTGGCCTTGACTGGCCCGTGCCTTGCTATGGCGGCCAGGGCCTGAATGTTATGAACGCTGAAAGCACACGATTCTATACGGCGCGCGGCGTCAGACGGTTGTCTGCTTCCTGCGAACTCAGCGTGAAGGAGCTGAAAGCGCTCCTTCAGGACGGCGGTAGCTATGAGATAGAGGTGTATGGCAGGACGATGCTGATGCTGCTGTCTCATTGCCCGCGAAGGACGGCTGCCGGCGATACCTGTCAGGATACAGCATGCGCGGCATGCGTGAAGGATGGCGGCTGTACAGCTGTCTATACGGACAGGAAGGGGTATCGTTTTCCTGCCTACAGGACACGCATGGAAAACGGATGCCGTGTCCGTCTGTACAACAGCGTTGTTACGGACATGGGTAAAGCGTCAGATAAAATCAGAACGCTGTCCTGCTCGTACAGACTGGTGTTTACGGACGAGCAGGAGCAGAGATGCCTCGAATTGGTCCGATCCTTCCGGAGCATGCTTCACAATGGAAAGCTGCTCCACACACCGGAAGCGGCTGCGACTGCCGGGCATCTGGCGCGCGGTGTTGAGTAAAGCACCAAGCTGACAGAATGAAGGCGGCATCGTGCAGGCACGCTGTGTATACTGTGCCCAGAGAACGATGTACGATCAATTGACGAGCAGAAGAATAACATGGAGGGCTGTATGACAGAAAGATCATTGCGCGTACTTGAATTCAATAAGATCCGCGCTCAGCTGGCCCAATACTGTGTATCTGATATGGGTAAGACGCTGTGCGAGGCGCTGACCCCTGCGGCGACGCTTGCTGAGGTATCCCGCATGCAGCAGGAGACCGAGGAAGCGCATGTCGTGCTGACTTACCTTGGCGCGACGCCGATGATTCCCTTTGCGGATGTGCATACGCAGCTGCATTTGGCGCAGATCGGTTCTGCGCTGTCTCCGCGTGCGCTGCTGGATATCGCCGCATCGCTGCGGGCAGCGAGTGCAGCAAAGAATGCGCTTGTTACGGAGAAGGAAAACACGCCGATGCTCAAGGCGAATGCAGCGCGGCTTTCTACCTTCAAGCCGATTGAGCAGGCGATCAGTGATGCTATCCTCAGCGAAGAGGAGATTGCCGACCGCGCCAGTACGGAGCTGTTTACCATCCGCAGGAAGATGCGCGCATGCAACGAGCGTGTTCGTGAACGCCTGAATGGAATGATCCACAATGCTTCCTTCCAGAAATACCTGCAGGAGGCAATTGTGACTGTCCGCGCGGACAGATACGTGATTCCGGTTAAACAGGAATACCGCAGCATGGTGCCCGGCATTGTGCATGACCAGTCATCGACCGGCGCGACGCTCTTTATTGAGCCGATGACTGTTGTTGAGATCGGTAATGAACTCAAACAGCTGATCGTATCTGAAAAGGCAGAAATCGAACGGATTCTGCTGGCGCTTTCTGCGTTAGTTGCGCCGGAAGCGGAGGCAATCGACGACAACCTTGCTATTCTGGCGCAGCTGGACTTCGCATTTGCTAAGGCTTCTCTTGCCAGGCAGATGCATGCCTGCGCACCGAAGATGAATAGCGAAGGACGGATCAAGATCATCCGGGGAAGACATCCGCTGATCGACCCGGATAAGGTTGTTCCGCTGGATATCCGCCTTGGTGAATCGTTCACAACACTGATTATCACCGGCCCGAATACGGGTGGTAAGACGGTCACGCTCAAGACCACCGGTCTGTTTACGCTGATGGCACAGGCTGGTCTTCAAGTGCCTGCGGAGCATGGCACAGAGCTCGCGGTATTTGACGATGTATTCGCGGATATCGGCGACGAGCAGTCGATTGAACAGTCGCTGTCCACGTTCTCGGGTCATATGAAGAACATTGTGTCGATCCTTGAGCATGTGACGCCGGATTCTCTTGTCCTCTTTGATGAGCTGGGTGCAGGCACTGATCCGACGGAGGGTGCTGCGCTGGCGCAGGCCATTCTGGCTGCGCTTCTGTCTATGCATACGCGGACCGTTGCAACAACGCATTACAGCGAGCTGAAGGAGTATGCGCTCACAACCAGAAATGTTGAGAATGCCTCTGTCGAGTTTGACGTCGCAACGCTCAGGCCGACGTATCGTCTGCTGATTGGCATCCCGGGGAAATCGAATGCATTCGAAATCTCCCGCAAGCTTGGTCTGCCGGAGTATCTGATTGACAGCGCGAAGGAGCTTCTCTCGAAGGAGCAGGTGCGCTTCGAGGACGTCATCGCCAATGCAGAGTACCATCGGCAGGTTGCTGAGAAGGAGCGACAGCTTGCAGAGGAAGCGCGTGCGGAGATGATTGCGATCCGCAATCAGGCAGAGGCTGAACGAAAGAAGCTGGAGGATCAGCGGGACAGGGCGATTAAGAAGGCTAAGGATGAAGCAAAGCGCATCATCGAGAATGCCCGACGCGAATCCGAGGCAATGATCACTGAGCTTCGCGCGTTGAAGAAAGCCGGCGGGGCACAGGAGCATGAGATTCAGCGTGTACGCAAGAAGATGGAGGAAGCACAGGACGCCTTTGCAGAAAAGAAGGAACCTGTTGGCGAGGTGCCCAAGTCTGTCAAGGCAGGCGACATGGTTCATGTTGCATCGATGGATATTGATGCAACGGTCGTATCTGGTCCCGATGCGAAGGGATTTGTTCAGCTCAAAGCTGGCATGATGAAAATGCGCGCGAAGCTGGACGATTTACGCACCATGTCCTCAACCCAGCAGATGATCCGCAAGGAACAGAAGAAGCTGGAGCATAAGCGCTCTATGCGCGAACAGCGCGTGGATATCATGACCAGACAAGTCAGACAGGAGCTGGATGTACGCGGAATGGCTCTGGATGAGGCAATTCCTGAGGTGCAGAAGTTTATCGATGATGCGATGCTTTCATCGCTTGGTCAGGTCAGCATTATTCATGGAAACGGTATGGGAATCCTGCGCAGCGGCATCACCAGCTGTCTGCAGCGGCACCCCTGCGTGAGCAGCTTCCGGCTTGGCCGGTACGGCGAGGGCGAGACCGGTGTAACCATCGTGACGCTCAAGTAAACGATTACCATGAAGCGAACCGTATCACCCTGGACAGAATATGTCCGGGGTGATTGTTTTGATGGAGGAAGAAAGGCGATCAGGGCTGCGAATGGCGGCGCTTGTGGTGACAATCGCTGCGGCGGTTGGCATGACGCTTAGAAGCGGGAGCGGAACCGGGAGCCGTACAGTGTATGCACAGGGCGAATATGTCGAAACAATACAGGGAGCGGGAAGCCCCTTTACAGAGGTTGCGGACAGAGTGACGCCCTGTGTTGTCGGTGTGAGCAACAGGGCGAACAGCTACAGCATCATCAGCGGAACAACACAGCTGATTGAACAGTCGACCGGATCAGGCGTCGTGATTACAACACAGGGGCATGTGGTGACCAATTACCATGTTGTCGAGGGAGCAAACGATCTTCAGATCCTGTGGAAAGGTCAGTATCTGAGCGCTGAACTCGTCGGAGCTGATGAAATGACGGATCTTGCTGTGCTCCGGGTGACAGAGGACGTCGCTCTTCCTGCTGTCAGAATGGGTAATCCGGAAGAAGTCAGGGCCGGCGACTGGGCAATTGTCATTGGCAATCCGCTTGGAATGCAGCTCGCTGATACGGTGACCGTCGGTGTGATATCTGCAGTAAACCGTGAGCTTGACGACACAACTATAGTAAAAATGATTCAGACGGACGCTGCGATCAATTCGGGTAACAGCGGCGGAGGAATGTTCAACACAAACGGTGAGCTAATTGGGATTCCATCGCTCAAGTTCAGTGCATCCGGACGAAGCGGCATCGCCAGCATTGAGGGCATTGCCATGGCGATACCGATGGATGTTGTTCAGCCTGTTGTCAGCAGTATCATTCAGTATGGCAAGGTTACAAGACCGAAGATAGGCATATCGGTCATGACCATCAGAGGAAGTGATGAACTGAAGCGGGGGGAGATCCCTTCTGGCGTTCTTGTATCTGCCATAACAGAGGGGAGTCCGGCGGAGGCGGCAGGCATTCATTCAGGCGACATCATCACCCGGGTGGATGGACAACGCGTCACCATGCATACAGATCTGATGAATGTGATTGCAATGAAGCAGGCGGGAGAAGAGGTACGGCTGACGGTCTATCGGATTCCTGGGCTGGAATCACTCACTATTCAGGACAGCATCCCTGAAGGAGAGGAAATAGAGGTTGCAGTCAGGCTGGAATTGCCTGCTCAGCGTACATAAGCCGGTTATATCTGTCCCTGAGACTGCATAATCTGCCATGAAAGTGGGGAGGGATGATATGCAGTCGTTTGATTTGTATAAGGATATAGCTGAAAGAACACAGGGAGATGTGTATATTGGCGTTGTGGGCCCTGTCAGGACGGGTAAGTCCACATTTATCCAGAGATTCATGGAGTTGATGGTGCTGCCGGAGATTGAGAATGCACATCTCCGATCGAGAATGATGGATGAACTCCCTCAGAGCGGTTCGGGCCGCATGGTCATGACGACGCAGCCGGCTTTTGTGCCGAATGAGGCCATTGAGATCACGCTGCCGGAGGAAAACAGTGTGAATCTCAGGTTGATTGACTGTGTTGGGTATATGATTGAGGGTGCACTCGGAACGAAGGAAGATGAAGCGCTCCGGATGGTGAGAACACCGTGGTCCTCAGAGGAGATGCCCTTTGAAATAGCTGCTGAAATCGGAACAAAGAAAGTCATCGGCGAGCACTCGACCATCGGTCTGGTTGTTACAACGGACGGAAGCGTGACGGAACTGCCGCGCGAGGCGTATATTCCGGCGGAAAAGCGGGTCGTCGAAGAGCTGAAAAGAATCCGTAAGCCTTTCGCAATGCTGCTCAATACACGGGATACATCGTCGCCTGCTGTTCGCTCTCTTCGCGAGAAGCTGGAGGCAGCGTATAAGGTGCCGGTGATTGCAGTCAATGTAGCGGAGATGAATGAAGAAGATATAAAAGGGATTCTCGAAGGTGTACTCAATCAGTTCCCGCTCAGAAAGATGATCATACAGACGCCTGAATGGGTAGGGGCGCTGGATGAGAAGCATTGGCTGGTTAAGAGTATTGAGGAAAGCATCATCGGCATACTTGAGGAGAATCTGAGAATCGGTGAGACAAAAGCATTCTGCTGCGAGCTCACAAAGAATGAAAGCATCGAGGATGTGACCGTTCGAGAGATCATGCACGGGAGCGGAGAGATAAAGGCTCAGATTATTCTGAAGGATGGGATGTTCAACAGCATTCTGGCAGAACAATGCGGAACAGAAATCAGAAGCGATGCACATCTTCTTTCTCTTTTGCGTGAGCTTGTTGAAGCCAAGAGGGAATATGACCATGTGGCGTCTGCGCTGGAATCGGTGAGAACGACAGGATATGGACTTGTTCCGCCCAAAATGGATGAACTCACTCTCCAGGAACCGGAGATCATCAAGCAGGGAGGGCGGTTCGGCGTCAGACTGCGGGCGAGTGCACCAAGTCTGCACCTGATCCGCGTGGACGTCAATACAGAGGTTGCACCTGTTGTCGGGACAGAACAGCAATCCGAAGAAATGATTCGATACCTGATGGAGGGCTTTGAACAGGATCCGCAGAAAATCTGGCACAGCAATCTCTTTGGTAAACCGCTATCGGAGCTTGTAAGAGAAGGACTGGCCAATAAGCTGATGCATATGCCGGCAGATGCGCAGATAAAGCTCTCGCAGACGCTGGAAAGAATTGTTAACGAGGGGAGCGGAGGAATGCTCTGCATCCTCCTATAAGTAAATGACAGAACGCCGGTCTGAATGCATAAACAGACCGGCGTTCTGTTTGCTCGAGGGTAAATCAAACTGATGATCCTGATGTTTCAGCAAAAAACTAACAATGATTATTCGTTGAACACGGTTTCATTTTGTGTGCTTGTATGCTATAATGAAGCGTATCATTTTATTTTCAAGGAACTGTTTCACTTGAAAAGCGAAGGGAGGAACTTGTCTGTGGCTACTACCCAGACATTTGGCGGCGGTATTCACCCGCATGAGATCGGCAATGGGAAAGCGTCTACCTGTGCTTCTCAGATCGTGAACGCTGCTGCTCCGGCTCGTGTTACGATTGTGATGGCTCAGCATGCCGGCGCGCCTGCAAAGTGCTGCGTCAGCGTTGGCCAGACGGTCAATATGGGTCAGGTAATCGGCGAGGCTCAGGGCTATATTTCCGCACCGATTCATTCGTCCGTCTCCGGTAAGGTTGTTGCGCTGACGACGTGCACCGTCACCAATGGCAGAACTGTTCCTGCGGTCGTCATCGAGAATGACTACGAAGATCGCTGGGATGAATCAGTCAAGCCTTGTGCTGACGTTGATGCACTGACGCCCGCTGAGATTGTCGGCATCGCTCAGAAGGCCGGCATTGTTGGTCTCGGCGGCGCGGCGTTCCCGACGTTCGTCAAGCTGGATACCACCAAGCTTGACCCGAAGCCGGATACGCTTGTTGTCAATGGCGCAGAGTGCGAACCGTACCTGACCAGCGACGATCGCGTCATGATCGAGTGTGCTCAGAAGGTCATTGACGGCGTGAGCATTGCGATGAAGGCGACCGGCGTTGACAAGGCGATTATCGGCATTGAGAACAACAAGCCCGATGCAATCAGCGCGCTGCGTGACGCGGCAACTGCCGGTATCGAGGTTGTCAGCCTGCCGGTGATGTACCCGCAGGGCGGTGAGAAGATGCTCATCTATGCTCTGACCGGCCGCAAGGTGCCCAACGGCGCTCTGCCCAGCGCGGTGCGCTGCGTTGTGCTCAATGTCTCCACCTGTGCTGCGCTCTCTGACGCTGTGCGCGAGGGCAAGCCGCTGATTGAGCGCGTTGTGACGTTTGCCGGCCGTGTGGCCAATCCGTGCAACATCCGCGTTCGTATCGGCACATCTCTGATGGATCTGCTTGAGCAGGTCGGCGGACTGACCGAGGGTGTGCGCAAGCTGGTTATCGGCGGACCGATGATGGGCGCGAGCGTCCCGTCTGTGAACCTTCCGATTACAAAGAACTTCAGCGGCTTCCTTGCCTTTGGCGAAGAGGCGCTGAGCCCGGAGGAATCCCCCTGCATCCGCTGCGGCCGCTGCATCCGCACCTGCCCGATGGGCCTGATGCCTGCGAAGATCGACGCCATGGTTCGTCATGACGACTATGACGGCGCGATTGCGCTTGGCGCAATGAACTGCATGGAATGCGGCGCCTGTACCTATGCCTGTCCGGCTAAGCGCGAGCTGACGCAGAGCTGCCGCGTTGCCAAGGCGATCGCCAGAAGCAAAAAGTAATAACGGAGGAACGTGAAAATGTCTAAGTATGTTGTTTCGTCTTCTCCGCATCTGCGCGATAATGTTTCGACCAGGAGCATTATGCAGGACGTCTGCATTGCGATGCTTCCTGCCTGCGCTGCCGGCATCCTCTTCTTCGGATACCGCGCCGCGGTCATCCTTGCATTGTCTGTCGCTGCTGCGGTGCTGAGCGAATGGTTCTATTGCAAGGCTACGCATCAGAAGGTCACCGTTGGTGATTTCAGCGCGGTTGTTACCGGCATGCTCCTTGCGATGAATGTCCCGTCCACCGTGCCGTACTGGATGCCCATTATCGGCTCCGTCATCGCCATCCTGCTGGTGAAGATGATCTTTGGCGGCATCGGCCAGAACTTCATGAACCCGGCGCTGGCTGCGCGCGCGATTCTGGCTCTGTCCTGGGCGCAGGCGATGAACAGCTTTGCCACCCCGGCTTTCGGCAATATCGCAGGTGCGGATGTTATCGCGTCTGCTACCCCGATCTCCGGCGCGGCGAACGGCGGCTTTACGCTGCTGCAGCTGTTCCTTGGCAATGTTCCGGGCACCATTGGCGAGACTTGTAAGCTTGCGCTGCTCGTCGGCGCTGCGTACCTTGTCTGGCGCAAGGTGATCAGCTGGCATATCCCGGTTGCCTTCATGGGCTCCTTTGCTGTCTGCTACCTGATCGCTACCGGCTTCAATGTGAATGAGACGGCGTATCAGCTGCTCTCCGGCGGTCTGATTCTTGGCGCCTGCTTCATGGCGACCGACTATGCGACCTCCCCGGCGACCGACGCAGGCAAGCTCCTGTTTGGCCTTGGCTGCGGCCTGCTGCTGTTTATCTTCCGCTTTGTTAAGAATACACCGGCGGAATGGTGTTCTTTCGCTATCCTGCTGATGAATGTGGTGTCCCCGCTGATTGAGCGCGTGACGCCTTCCAAGAGCTTTGGGGAGGTAAAGAAGAATGCGTGATATCATGAAACTCGCTGTTCGTCTTTTCATCTTCTCGCTCATCGCGGCTGTTGGCCTGGCTGTCACCAATGAAGTGACGAAGGGCCCGATCGCGGAACAGAAGATTGCGGCGCAGAAGGCTGCGCTGAGCAAGGTGCTTCCGGGCTGCAACTATGAGGAGATCGAGGAGATCGAGGGCCTTGAAGAAGGCAGTGCGATCGCCCAGATGTTTGTGGGCAAGGACGAGGCGACCGGCGAGACGGCCGGCTATGCGTTCGTCGCCAATCCGCAGGGCTACGGCGGCCCGATCCCGATCACGCTCGGCGTGAGCACCGAAGGCTGGGTGACGCAGACTTATGTCGGCGCGCTGCAGGAGACCGCTGGTCTTGGCAGCAGGGTCGGCGAGGCTCCCTTTATGGAGCAGTTCGTTGCGATTCCGGCTGATCCGGATACCCTGAATGATCACGTCGATACCATCGGCGGCGCGACGGTGTCTTCCTCCGCGTTTGTCGGCGCGGTGTCTGAGATCCTCGCGTACACCAAGGGTCAGCTTGGCATTGCTCCGCAGGCGGGTGATAAGGAAGCGATCCTTGCCGCGACTGCCGGTGCGGAAGAAGCCCCGGCTGAAGAGGTCGCTGCTGACGCTGGCGCTTCCAATGTTTACGACGTGAACGGCTTTGCTCCGATGAAGGTTGCGGTCGAGGTTGATGGCGAGGGCAAGATCGTGTCCGTTGCCGTGACCGAGCATAACGAGACTCCGGGCTTTGGTGCGGATCTGATTGCCGATACCGCGGTGTTTGACGCTCTGGTTGGTCAGGATATCGCCTCCGCTCAGATTGATGTGAAGGCCGGTGCGACGCTGACCAGCAACGCGATCAATGAGGCGCTCAAGCAGGCTGCGGCTCCGGCTGATGGCGGTGCGCAGACCTACGAGGTGACCGGCTTCGGGCCGATGAAGGTTGCGGTTGAGGTGGACGGCGAGGGCAAGATCGTGTCCGTTGCTGTGACCGAGCATAACGAGACTCCGGGCTTTGGTGCGGATCTGATTGCGGATACTGCTGTCTTTGATGCGCTGGTGGGTCAGGATATCGCCTCCGCTCAGATTGATGTGAAGGCCGGTGCGACGCTGACCAGCAACGCGATCAATGAGGCGCTGAAGCAGGCTGCTTCTGCCGGCGATACGGCTGCTGCTCCGGTGATTCCGGGCGATCCGTACACTGTCAAGGGCTTCAACAAGTTCACGCTCTATATTGAAGTTGCTGACGGCAAGATTGTTTCTGCCTCCGTGGCTGAACATAACGAGACCCCGAGCCTCGGCGCGGATCTTCTGACGGAAGAGGCGCTTGCTGCGCTGGTGGGTCAGGATCTTGCGACTGCTGCGATTGACGTGAAGGCTGGCGTGACGATGACCAGCAGCGCCATCAACGCTGCGCTTGCTCAGGCTGCCGCTGCCAACGGCATTGAGAGTGTTAAGGAAGAGCCGGCTGCTGAGGCGGTCAGCGAAGAGACTGCTGAGGAAACCGCTGAAGAGACTGCTCCTGCCGAGATTCCTGTCTATGAAGTGACCGGCTTTGCGCCGATGAAGGTTGCGGTCGAGGTTGACGGCGAGGGCAAGATCGTGTCCGTTGCCGTGACCGAGCATAACGAGACCCCGAGCCTTGGCGCAGATCTGATTGCGGATACTGCTGTCTTTGATGCGCTGGTGGGTCAGGATATCGCTACGGCTCAGATCGATGTGAAGGCCGGCGTGACGATGACCAGCAACGCGATCAATGAGGCGCTGAAGCAGGCTACCGCTGCGACTCCTGTGACGCTCCCTGAGATGTCTGAGGAGACTGCCGCGACGACCGTG
>JAGBAV010000106.1 GCA_017938795.1 Clostridia bacterium | reverse complement strand
GAGTGCCCCGCCGGAGGCGGCAGCGCATACCGCAGACTCTGTAATGATAACGGGAGGAGCAGAGCCCCTCCCCTACAGGAGTGCGACAATCCCTCAGTCACGGCTGCGCCGTGCCAGCTCCCTTTACACAAGGGAGCCTTATATCGACAAAGCCCGCAATGATCAAAGGGAGGTGCAGAGCCCATCCCCTACTGGGGTACGGCAATCCCTCAGTCTGCCTGCGGCAGGCTCCGGTGCCCTTTACACAAGGGAGCCTTGGGAGACGTCGCGTTGCGGCGCGGGCGGTGGGCGTTGGGGTTGTTGGCAAGAGATACGAGAGTATGTTTTTATATAGCTGCTTGCGCATACATTGTCATCTGCTTTGCGGAGCCATATATCCTGCATACGCGATAAGCGCGGCCTCGTATGCAAAAGAAACAGCCGCCCCGGAAGGCCGGGGCGGCTGGATGAAACGGATGGGGAAGCGGGCACTGGCCGCATCAGGCGAGGATGGCCTCGACCTCGTGGACGGCGGGCTTGGCGTCCGCCGGGAGCACGCAGCCGTCGACCGGGGCGCCGTCCAGCGTGAGGGTGAGCTTGCCCTTCTCGTCGCCGGCGCGATTGACGATGTGGATGTTATAGGTGCTGCCGCGGAACTTACGCACGATGCGCACGTCGTTCAGGCACTCCGGCAGGCAGGGATCGACCTTCAGGCCGTCGTAGTCCGGCTTCACGCCGAGGATGCCCTGGGAGGCGGTGTAGAACGTCCACGCCGCGGTACCGGTCAGCCAGGAGTTCTTCGCCTGACCAAAGCGCGGGGCGTACGGGCCGGCGACCATCTGGCTGTAGACATACGGCTCGGTGTGGTGCAGCTTCTGATCGGTGATATACGCCGGGCAGGTGCGGGTATAGACGTCGTAGGCGCGGCCGCCATGGCCAAGGGTGGTCTCCGCCAGCGCGATCCACGGGTTATTATGGCAGAAGATGCCGCCGTTCTCCTTATATCCCGGCGGGTAGGAGCTGATCTCGCCCAGCTCGATATGATAGCGGGTATACGGCGGGGTCAGGATGGCGACGCCATGCTCGCTGAGCAGATGCTCGCGCACGGAGTCAAGCGCCTTCTGCGCATAGCCTTCCTTCACGCCGACGCCGGCCATGACGAGGAAGCCCTGCGGCTCGATGAAGATCTTTCCCTCGTCGCACTCGTTGGAGCCGATCTTATTGCCGAAGGCGTCATACGCGCGCAGGAACCACTCGCCGTCCCAGCCATGCTCGAGGACAGCCTTCTCCATCGCGGCCTTGAGACCGGCGACGGAATCGGCCTCCTCCGCCCAGCCGTAGAGGCGGCAGAGGATCTCATAATCCGGGCAGACGCCCACGAACATGCCCGCGATGAACAGGGACTCCGCCACGCCGGACTCGAAGTTCGCGGTGGTCTGGAAGCTCTCGCCCGGGGTCTTGGAGAAGCAGTTGAGGTTGAGGCAGTCGTTCCAGTCCGCGCGGCCGATGAGCGGCAGGCCATGCGGGCCCAGATGCTCGACGGTATAGCGGAAGGAGCGGCGCAGATGCTCCATCAGCGGCTGCGCGAGGGACTCGTCATTATCGAACGGGACGCTCTCAGAGAGGATGGACAGGTCGCCCGTCTCCTTGATATACGCCGCGACGCCGAAGATAAGCCACAGCGGATCGTCGTTGAAGCCGGAGCCAACGTCGAAGTTGCCGCGCTTGGTCAGCGGCTGATACTGATGATAGGCGCTGCCGTCCGGGAACTGGGTGGCGGCGATATCGAGAATGCGCTCACGGGCGCGCTCCGGGATCAGATGGACGAAGCCCAGCAGATCCTGCGTGGAATCGCGGAAGCCCATGCCGCGGCCGATGCCGGACTCATAGTAGCTGGCGGAGCGGGACATATTGAAGGTGACCATGCACTGGTACTGATTCCACAGGCCGACCATGCGGTCAAGGCGGACGTCGCCGCTGTCCACCTGATAGATGGAGAGCAGGCCCGCCCAGTAGGCGGCGAGCTCATCGAAGGCGGCGTCGAACTTCGCCTCGGAATCGAACTCCTTCAGCAGGGCGTAGGCCGGGGCCTTATTGATGACGCCCGGGGCGATGAACTTCTCCTCCTCCGGGTTCTCGCAGTAGCCCAGCACATAGACGAAGCACACGCGCTCGCCCGGCTGGAGCGTGCCCTTGAGCTGATGGCTGCCGATGGGCGCCCAGCCGCTGGCCACGGAATTGCGCGCCGCGCCCTCAAAGACGGCGGCCGGGGTATCAAAGCCATTATACGCGCCGAGGAAGGTCTCGCGGTCGGTATCAAAGCCGTCGATGGGCGCATTCACCGCGTAGACGGCGTAGTGATTGCGGCGCTCGCGGTACTCGGTCTTATGATAGATGGCGCTGCCCTCGATCTCGACCTCGCCGGTGGAGAAGTTGCGCTGGAAGTTGGTGGAGTCATCCTGCGCATTCCAGAGGCAGAACTCCACGAAGCTGAAGAGGGAGACTTCCTTCGCATAGTCGGCGTTGTTGGTCAATTCGACCTTGGTGACCAGCGCGTTCCTGCCGCGCGGCACCATGCTCGTCTGCGTGACGGACAGGCCGCCCTTCGCGCCGGTGATGCGGGTATAGCCAAGGCCATGACGGCACTCATAGAAATCCAGCGGGGTCTTCACCGGCATCCAGCCCGGGGTGAAGACGGTATCGCCGTCCTTCACATAGAAATACTGGCCGCCGGCATCCAGCGGGACGTTATTATAGCGGTAGCGGGTGATGCGCAGCATGCGGGCGTCCTTATAGAAGCTATAGCCGCCGCTGGTATTGGACATGAGGGTGAAGAACGCCTCGCTGCCGAGGTAGTTGATCCACGGGGAGGGCGTGTCCGGCCGGGTAATGACATACTCGCGCGCCGCGTCGTCGAAATAACCGTACTGCATCGTGATCCTCCTATATTCTGGTCGGTGGGTGCCGAAAACGATTTAGTAGTGGTGTAAAAAAAATATGAGCAAACGTTTTCTGTATCCTTATTGTAACCCATCCCGCGCCAAAAAGCAAGAAGAATCCTATACGATTTACAATTGGGAAGGGGAAATGCGTGATGCGGGAGGCGAAGGGAGACGGCTTTGGATTGCCGGATTGCTATATAAGAAACTGCCTCCGGCGGGGAACGATATGTAGGAGGCCAAGGGGGAGACGAGGGATCCCATTCCGGGGAACTCGCATAGTCGCGCAAGCGCTCCTTGCGATTCCCCACGCTCCGCCTGCCTTCTCCCGCCACAGGCGGCGGCAGGCTCCGGTGCCTCACGGAGGGAGCCTTGGGATACGTCGCGCTGCGGCGCGGACACTCCCTCAGTCTGCCTGCGGCAGACAGCTCCCTCACGGAGGGAGCCTTGGGATACGTCGCGCTGCGGCGCGGGCACTCCCTCAGTCTGCCTGCGGCAGACAGCTCCCTCACGGAGGGAGCCTTGGGATACGTCGCG
>JAGBAV010000105.1 GCA_017938795.1 Clostridia bacterium | reverse complement strand
GTACACCGGCGACGCCAAGACCGGCGTGCAGATCGTCCTGCGTGCGCTCGAGGAGCCGGTCCGTCAGATCGCCGAGAACGCCGGCATGGAGGGCTCCGTCATCGTCGAGAAGATCAAGCGTGCCAAGAAGCAGAGCTACGGCTACGACGCGCTGAACGACAAGTACCTCGACATGGTCGAGGCCGGCATCATCGACCCGACCAAGGTCACCCGCAGCGCGCTGCAGAATGCGGCCTCCGTCGCGGCGACCGTGCTGACCACCGAGTCCCTCGTGGCCGATCTGCCCGAGAAGAACCCGGCTCCTGCGGCTGCGGCTGACGGCGGCATGGGCGGCATGTACTGATAAACCAAACAAAAGCAAGGCAGGTTATGAACCTGCCTTGCTTTTTTCGCCGCTTTTCCATGGAATCGTGACAGCGGTATGACGTTTTATGGGAATCCCCCGTACAGCCTTGCAGCCCGCCTCAAAATCCGTTACAATGACATAAGTCTCCGCCGCACAGGCGGAGCGCAGGAATCTCTACCGGCATTGAAATCTTTTGACCCGCAGCTCGTCTATCATATATGGAGGACATCCATACCAATGATAAGACCCGAAAGGAGGGACCGGCGCCATGCGCAGGCTGATCGTCTTGCTCATCCTCACCGCAGCCATGCTCTGCGCATCCGGCGCAGCGCAGGCCGATACACGCGCGCTGCTGGTCGCCTGCTCGGATTTTATCACCCAGCCGGACCTCGGCAGCGCCGTTTCCGGCAATCTCCATATGATTGCCTCCGCGCTCATCGGGGCCTCCCCCGCGCTGAGCGGGCTGTCCATCGAGGACGGTTCCATCGGCAGCAGCGATGCGCTGCGCGCCGCTGTGGACGACGCCTTTGCTGAAGCAGACGAGGACGACCTCTCCCTGCTGTATCTGTGTACGCATGGGATTCTCTCCTCCGCGGACGATGGTCAATGCTATCTCCTGCTGGGCGACGGCGAGCAGGAGTCCCTCATCGGCGCGGACGAGCTCTTCTCGCTCCTTTCCCATCATCAGGGCGAAAAACTGCTGATCGTGGACGCCTGTTACTCCGGCGCGCTCATCGGCCGCGGCGGATCCGCTGATCTGCTGCAGACGCCGGCGCACGACCCGAGCATTCACGTGCTGACCTCCGCCGGCGCGGCGGAATCAAGCTGGTATTACGACAGTCAGGGTCTGCCCAACGGCGCGCAGTCCTACTTCGCCTCCGCCTTCGCCGCCGGGCTCGGCCTGTATGATGCGCCCGAGGCGGACGCCAACGGCGACGGCTCCGTCAGCCTCGGCGAGATGCACCGATACCTCCGTATCGCCGTGCCCTCCTCCTCTGCCCAGCTGCTCAGCGCCGATCCAGAGATGCTGATGCTGCCCGCGCCAGGCCAGCCGATGCTCTCCCGCCCGCTCTCCGGCTTCACCTATGGCTCCTCCCTGCTGCGCACGGACAGCCCTGTGCTGGAATTCTCCTTCACCGCCGCGCAGGAATCCGCCGTGCAGTACAGGCTGATCGAATATACTGCCGGGCAATGGGACTGGGAAAATGCGCAGGTCTTCCTTGATGAGGGCGATGACGGCAGTCTGCTTCTCTCCCCGGGGCGCAAGCGCCGCACACTCTCCCTTGACGCCGTGCAGCCCGAGGACAGCGGCTATCTGATGCTGCAGATCTTCTCCGTCGCCGGGGACGTGCTGACCCTCTGCTCCGAGCGGCTCATTGCCGTCCAGCCCGCGCAGCACAGCGCCATGCCGCAGATATCCGTCGGCGCAGCGCGAACCGCCGCCGGGGAAATCCCCGTCTATGTGACGCTGGACATTCCGGCGGAGCTGACGGTATCCGTGCGCGATCACGACGGGAAGCTCGTGCGCAGGCTGTGCGCAGGCCAGCTGACCCGCCCCTCCGCAGATGGGCAGACCGCCCTGTACTGGGATGGCTGCGACAGGGAGGGGAATCCCGCCGCGCCGGGCGCTTATTCCATCAGCGTGGATGCGATGATCGGCGGCGGGCGCCGCCGCGCAGACTGTGAGCTGACCCTCAGCCCGTGATGCTCCGCCCGGCGTCCGGTCTGCGGAAGGGCAGCACCCTGCAAAAGGCCATGCCCATCCCCTCAAGCACCCTGTCAAGCCCATCGCGCGCTGCCTCCTGCCCTGCCCGCTCACAGTCCGGAATACGGTCAAGCTGCATCGCGCCGGCCGTGTCCGGCATCGCTGCGCGAAGGACGCCTGTACCGGCCGGCAGCGCCTGCTCCCACATACAGCCCGTCTGCAGCCCGGCAAGCTCCAGCGCATCCGGCGTCTTCCTGTGCGACGGCACAGGCAGCGCCACCAGCACACGCTGCGCGCCCATCTCCTGCAATTGACGACAGGCGAAGGAGAGATCCGTCTGCGGCAGCATCATGGAGCCCATCCATTCCACCGGCGGCAGGAAGGGCGGCATGGTCATCGCAGCACGCGCCGCAAAGCCAACACCCGCCTGCATGGACAGCATGATTCCGTTATCCTGCCGGTACAGCTGCGAGGTAAAGACAACGGGTCGGCCCGTCCTCGCGCCCCGGCAGAGGAAGATCCCCCTGCGCGGGCAGAGCGCCAGCAGCCGGTCCCCGGTCTGTGCGCGGAGCAAATGCTCCAGCCGCCTGCCTCGCAGGATATATCCGCCGTGCGCATCCCGCCGCCTGCCGGCAAACGGCGGCGCATCCGCCAGCCGTCTGCCCATTGCCGCCGTCTGCAGGAGCGCCTTGTGCATCTGTTCCATGTCAAGCCCTGCGCAGTACAGCGCGGCGGGCCATGCCCCGGCCTGCATGCCGCAGACAGCATAGGGCTCCATTCCCCGGCGCGCCAGCTCCGCCAGCAAGCCGATATGAGCCGCGGCATGCACACCGACGCCCGCCATCACAATCCCCAGCCGCAAGCGCACCACCCCTTTCCGGATAGTGTATGCAGCATACGGCTGCAGTATTTCTTTCCCGGCGTTTTTTCCTCTGCCATACGCCGATTTCCTGTCTTTCCTGCATTTTCACCCGAATCAGCCGGGTTTCTTCTTCTCGTTCCTCTTCCTATCATTCCGGTTTTGTGATATAATGCTTTCGGTTTATTCTGTCGAGTTTTGAAAGGAAGTATCTCATGCGTTCCAAACGGATGAACAACTCCAGTCCCCCTGCCCGGAAGCGGCGTGTCCTGCGCCGGGAGAAGCCGCGCCGCGGGACGCTCCCTCTTCTGCTTGGGCTTGGCGCTCTGCTCATACTGCTGGTTCTGTTCGCGCCCGGTCTCCATCTGACTCCAGCGGCGAACCTGACCGGCATTGAGCTGGAAAAAGAGGAGATCTCCAGCGGCAACACCGCCCTGCGCATCACGGAGGCGATGTCGGCGAACCGCTCCGCCTTCCCGGATGAGACCGGTGCATTCCCCGACTGGATCGAGCTGACCAACACAGGCGATACGCCCATCGATCTGAAGGGCTACGGCATGTCTGACCGCTCGGACAAGATCACCTTCGTCTTCCCGCAGATCACGCTGAACCCCGGCGAGCATGTCATCGTCTTTGCCTCCGATACGAACAAGAGCATCGCAGGCAGCGCACTGCATGCCGGCTTCAAGCTCTCCTCCTCCGGCGATACGCTCCATCTCTTCGGCAGCGACGGTATCGCCTTCAGCGAGGTCGCGATCCCGGCGATGGATCGCAACATGAGCTACGCGCTCATCAGCGGCGACGAGTACATCATCACCGAGCAGTACTCCCCGGGCTACGATAACACACAGGAGGGCTACGCGCAGTTCCGTGCCTCCACCGTACTGGAGCCGGGCGTACTGATCATCAACGAGATCTGCGCCTCCTCCATCACGACGATCCGTGACGGCGACGGCGAATTCCCGGACTGGATCGAGCTGTACAACAGCTCTTCCCGGGCGATTGATCTGTCCAGCTACGCGCTCAGCGATGACCCGGAGAATCTGGTCAAGTGGCGTTTCCCGCAGGGCAGCGTCATTCAGCCCGGCGGGTATTTCCTCGTCTATGCTTCCGGCAAGGAGAAGAGCGCCGATGCGACCGGCTGGCCGCACACCGGCTTCAAACTCCGCTCCGACGGCGAGTCCGTCATCCTCTCCGACATTCAGGGCCGTATGCTCGATCTGGTCACCTACGACCTGCTTGAGTCGGATACCTCCTGGGGCCGCGACGAGGAGGGCACCTCCGGCTTCAAGGTCTTCCGCCAGCCCACTCCGGCCCAGCCGAATACGCGCGTAGGCGAGATCGCCATGGACGCCTCGCTCTGTCTGTCCAACACCTCCGGCCTGTACATCACCGAGGTGATGGCGGGCAACAAAAGCATCGTCGGTCCCAATGTCAAGAATCCTTACGACTACATCGAGATCTACAACATGAGCGGGCAGGCCGTTAACCTCAAAGGTTACGGCCTGTCCGACAACATCAAGAAGCCGCGCAAATGGCAGCTTCCTGATATTACGATCGAAAACAACAGCTATCTGGTCATCTACTGCGACACGACGCAGACGACCAAGGACGGCGTTTATTATTTTACCGACTATAATCTTGCCAAATCCGGCGAGACCGTCTGCCTCTCCACCCCTTCCGGCGAGATTCTGGATAAGGTCGTCGTTCCGCAGCTGTACGATGACATCTCCTATGGCAGGACGCTGGGTCAGGCCGGTCTCTTCTATTACTCCACCCCCACGCCCGGCGAGAAGAACGGCATGGGCTTCACCGGCTTTGCCGAGCGCCCGACCTTCAGTGTCTCCGGCGGCCTGTTTGACCGACCGCTGGAGGGTGAAAACGCCGTCGCCATCAATGTCCCGGCTAATTCCATCGTCCGCTATACGACGGACGGCACGGATCCGACGGAGAACTCGGAGCGCTATACCGGCCCGATCCCTGTAGAGGAGACCACCGTCATCCGCGCGCGCAGCTTCCGAGACGGCGTGGAACCGTCTCAGGTCGTCTCCCAGACATATCTCATCTCTGTCTATCACACGATGCCCGTCATCTGCCTGACCACAGATCCGGACAATATGTGGAATGATGCGATCGGCATGTTCGCCGACGGCCCGGATATCGACCGCGAGAACACCACGCCCGCATGGAAAAACGCTACCTACTGGCAGAAGAACTGGTTCGGCGGCTGGATGGAATACTATGACGAAAACGGCGTCCAGCAGATCAGTCAGGGCATGACCTTCCGCGCGATGGGCAACTACTCGCTGGATATGCCGCAGAAGAGCATGTACATCAAAGCAGACGGTCAGTACGGCGTGGATCGCTTCAACTACGCCTTCTTCGAGGACAGGCCCTTCACCGACTATGCCAGCATCGTCCTGCGCAACGGCGGTCAGGACGGCCTGTATACCCGCGTGATCGACGGCATGCAGGCGCGCATCATCGACCAGTCCGGCAGCACCGTCGTCTCGCAGGCATGGAAACCCGTCATCGTCTACATCAACGGCGAGTACTGGGGCCACTACAATCTGCGTGAGCGCGCCGGCGTCAAGACCGTCGCCCAGCACGAAGGCTGGGAGAATCCTGACGATATCGACATGCTCGAATCCGACGGCCTCTCCTCCAGTCAGGTTAATCAGGGCTCGCGCCACGACTACCAGAAGCTCTACAACTATGTCAAGGAGCACGATCTTGTCAACGATCAGAAAGCCTACGAATATGTCTGCTCGCAGATCGATATCGACAACATGATCGATTACTTCATCTTCGAGTCGTATTTCGGCAACACCGACCCGGGCAATATCCGCTTCTACCGCAACGCGAAATCCGGCGACGGCAAGTGGCGCTATCTCTTCTACGATTCCGACTGGGGCTTCTTCAACGTCCTCTCCGGCAAGAAGATCTCCGGCGGCATCGCCTTCATGCTGAATGAAAAGGGCATGGGTCACGCCAACATTGTCTCCAACATCTTCATGCGCCGTCTGATCAAGGTGCCCGAGATTCAGGACAGATTCCTCAGGCGCTACGGCGAGCTCTTCCAGACGGTCTTCACCACCGAGTATCTGACCAATCTGTTCAACGAGATGATCGCCGAGATCAAGCCTGAGATGCAGATGCACATGCAGCGCTGGGCCGCCGAGGTGCATCCGAAGATCAGCTTCGACCAGCCTAAGAACCCGGAGGGCGGCTATAACTACTGGGTCAGCCGCTGCGAGCGCATGCTCGAGCGCATCTTCCCCCGCCGCCCGTATTACATCTGGCAGGAAGCCAAGACCTATTTCAACCTGACCGACGCGCAGATGATCGACTACTTCGGTCCCTGCCCGCCCACTCCGGAAGAATAACCGGCGCCCACATCCATCATCCATTTTTCTTAGGAGGAATCCCACATGCAAAGCATTATCAATGACGCCAGTGTAAACGAGTGGTTCTCACTCCAGATGGCCAGCCTCACGCCGATGAAGATGGTGCTGGCGCTCGTCGCCGGCTTCGTCGTCGGCCTGATCATCGCCCTTGTCTACCGCAAGGCCTTCCGCGGCGTGCTCTATTCCCCGTCCTTTGCGACCACGCTGGTCATGCTCTGCATGATCACCACGCCGGTCGTCATGTGTATCAAGTCCAACATCGCGCTCTCCATGGGTATGGTCGGCGCGCTGTCCATCGTCCGCTTCCGTACAGCGGTGAAGGATCCGATGGATACCGCTTACATGTTCTGGAGCCTGACAATGGGCATCCTTCTGGGCGCTGAGCTCTACACCATCGCGCTGGTTGTCGTCGCGGGCATCTCCGTGGCAATGCTGGGCATGGCGTTCTTCCGCCTGCGCACGCCCAACACCTTCCTGCTGGTCACCCATTATGAGGCCGACGTGGAGGACGACGTGATGGACTTTGTGCGCCGCATCAAGGTGCAGCGCCTGCGCAGCAAGACCGTCACCCCCGGCGGCGTGGAGCTGACCGTCGAGGTGCAGCTGCGCGAGCGCTTTGACGTCGTCAACAAGCTGATGAACACCCCCGGCGTACACAATGCCACGCTGATCGCCTGCCAGTCCGAGGCAGGCAACTAAGCCGCCTTCCTGACAAGTAAGGAGTCGCTATGCCTACCATCCGCAATATTCCCCTGCGGCACGAGCTGAAATACCTGATCTCCCCGGCCGAGATGGCCGTCCTGCGCGGCGTGCTCACGCCCGTCATGCAGACGGACCCCAACGGCGATGAGAACAATCAGTACCATATCCGCTCGCTGTACTTCGACACGATCAACGACGATTTCCTCGAGGAAAAGATCGCGGGCGTCGGCAGCCGCAAGAAGTACCGCATCCGCATCTACAATTTCTCCGACAGGGTCATCAAGCTCGAATGCAAGAGCAAGTACGGCGACCTGATCTCCAAGCAGTCCGTCACCATCCCCCGCGATCTGGCCGATCAGCTGATCGCCGGCGACCCGGAGGGCCTGCAGCGCATGCGTCACCCGCTGCTGCACGACGTCTACCGCGAGATGCGCACGCGTCTGCTTCGCCCGGTCGTCATCGTCGACTATATGCGCGAGGCATACATTCACCCCGCGCAGGAGGTCCGCATCACCTTTGACAAGCAGCTGCGCACGGGCCTGTACTCCAGCAGCATGTTTGACAAGATGCTGCCCACCTACCCCGTGTTTGACGACCCGGTGGAGATCCTCGAGGTCAAGTACGATGAATTCCTCCCCAGCTATCTGCAGTCCATCCTCAGCGGCGTTACAGCCCAGAGAAGCGCCGTCTCCAAGTATACATGGTGCCGCAGGTACGAAAATAAGGAATTCTGATCCGCCTCATTCATCTGCATGTCAAAAGGACGGCGTCCGGAGCATTCCGGACGCCGTCCTTCTTTTTCTTGTTCTTTATCTTGCGCCCTTATCGTAGGGGACGCCCTCCGCCTTCGGCGCGCGGGACTTTTTGCTCGTGAAGGCAAGGATGACCATCGACGCGATGAAGGGGATCATATTGTACATATTCTGCGTCCATCCGAGGCTCTCAAGGAACGGGATGGAGCTGGCGATGTTTGCCATGGACTTGAACAGCGCGAAGAACACGGCGGCAAAGAAGATACGGAACGGCTTCCACTGGCCAAAGATCATGACCGCCAGCGCAAGGAAGCCCGCGCCGGAGACGCCAACCTCAAAGTTCCAGCTGGAGACGGACGGAATGATATACGCCAGACCGCCGATGCCGCCGAGCACACCGGAAATCAGCACGCCGATATAGCGCATCTTGTAGACGTTGATGCCCACGCTGTCCGCCGCCTGCGGATGCTCGCCGCATGCGCGCAGCCTCAGGCCAAGGCGCGTCTTGTACAGCACGAAATACGACAGCAGCAGAATGGCAATGCCGATGAACAGGAAGACATTGACCGTCAGCGGGCCGAAGTCATAGACGAACGGACGATTGCTGTAATCGAGCTTTGCAGAGGCGGAGCCGTTGAAACCCTTGGCGATGACCATCGCAAGCGCGGTTGCGAGCATATTGAGCGCCGTACCGCCGATGGTCTGATCCGCATTCAGGTTGATCGAGGCAAATGCCAGCAGCGCGGCATAGATCATGCCCGCCAGCGCAGCGGCAGAGACGGCGGCAATGACGATCGCCGCAGGGCTGGCGCCGGCCGGCATCAGCTTCATCGCGATGACGCCGATGAGGCCGCCGATGACCATGATGCCCTCAAGCGCGATATTGATGATACCACTGCGCTCGGAGAACATGCCGCCCAGCGCAACCAGCATCAGCACAACGGTGTAGAGCAGCGTATACTTGAGCAGAAGGAACATCAGGCTTCCCCTCCCTTCCCGATGCCGACGCCGCGCTTCTTGCCCTGCAGCAGACCGCGGATCCTGTTCTTAAAGAGCAGGGAGAACGCGCACAGGTAGATGATCAGCGCCGTGATCACGTCGGCGATTTCCTTGGTGTAGTACTGCGTGGAGAGCTTGGTGCCGCCCACCGTGATGTAGGAGATGAACAGCGAGGAGAACACCGTGCCGATCGGGTTGGAGCAGGCGAGCAGCGCCGCGCTGATGCCGTTGAAGCCAATAGCCGGCAGCGCCGTGGAGACCTGCGGGTTCCACTCCGCGACAGTCGAGAGATAATACAGACCCGCACCGACGCCGGCCAGAGCGCCAGCGATCGTCATCGAGAGAATGATGTTGCGCTTATCGTTGATGCCGGCGTACTGTGCGGCGTTCTTGTTGAAGCCGCAGGCCTTGAGCTCATAGCCGAACGTCGTCTTGTTCAGCACAACATACACGATGATCGCAAAGATGATCGCAATGAAGATCGCGATGGTCACCGACTCAAGCGGACGCACGCTCGCCGTGCCCCACTTCGTCCCGCCGAAGAGATCGCTCATCCCCATGCTCGGGATCATCGAGCCGGGCGCAGCCTTGCGCAGGCTGAAGGTCTTGGTCGTCTGCAGGTCATACATGGGGCTGGCGCCCTTGCCGTACATGATGTCGTTGACCATATACAGGCCGATCCAGTTGAACATGATCGCGGTGATGACCTCATTGATATTCAGGTAGGCCTTGAAGAAGCCCGGAATCGCGCCCCAGACAGCGCCCAGCAGCATCGCCGCCAGCAGGCAGATATACCACGGCAGCTGCAGCACGATCGCACAGTAGAGCGCGCCGAACGCACCCACCGTGTACTGACCGGCAGCGCCGATATTGAACAGGCCCGTCTTGAACGCAAAGCCGACAGAGAGGCCCGTCATGATCAGCGGCGCGGCATTGGCCAGCACGGTACCCATGTTGCGCGGGCTCTTCAGGCCGCTCTGGATGATGACCAGCAGGCCGTCGTTGATGGCATGCGCCGGCTCAATGATCGCCAGCACGACCACGCCGAGCAGCAGGCCGATGACGATACAGATCAGCGACGCCGCAACCGAGAGGAATCCTTCGGATGAGGCAAGACGGCTGATGAAAGACTTATTCTTATCCATTGATGCTCGCCTCCTTATCCGTTGCGCTGCGCGCCCGCCATGTAAAGGCCAAGCTCCTGCGCGGTGGTATAGCGCGGATCCAGCTCGCCGACGATCTCGCCCTCGTACATGACCAGAATGCGGTCGGGCACCTCGAGCACCTCGTCAAGCTCCAGCGAAACGAGCAGAACAGCCTTGCCTGCGTCGCGCTGGGCCAGCAGCTCCCTGCGGATATACTCGATCGCGCCGACGTCCAGTCCTCGCGTGGGCTGTACAGCAATGAGCAGATCGCTGCCCATGTCGATCTCACGGGCAATGATCGCCTTCTGCTGGTTGCCGCCGGACATGCTGCGCGCCTTCGTCACCGCACCCTGACCGCTGCGAACGTCGAACCGGTCGATCAGTCCCTCTGCGTAGGAGCGGATCTGCGCAAAGTTGATGAATCCTTTTTTGGAGAAGGGCTGCTTGTAATAGCTCTTGAGCACCATATTATCCTCAAGAGAATAGTCCAGCACAAGGCCGTGCTTATGCCTGTCCTCCGGGATATGGCTCATGCCATACTCCGTGCGTTCGCGGATGGACGCCTGCGTGATATCCCTGCCGCTGAGGAAAACCTTGCCGCCGTCGGTCTTCATCAGGCCGGTCAGCGCATAGACCAGCTCGCTCTGTCCATTGCCGTCAATGCCGGCGATACAGACAATCTCGCCGCGGCGGACATTGAAGGAGACATTGTTGACCAGCGCCTTACCATGCCGCCTGCTCTTGACCGTCAGGTTCTGCACGGAGAGCACGCTTTCGCCGGGCTGCTTCGCTGATTTCTCCATCACCAGCTGCACCTTGCGGCCGACCATCATCTCGCTCAGCTCTTCCTTGGTGGTCTGCGCAACATCCACCGTACCGATATACTTGCCCTTGCGCAGCACCGAGCAGCGATCAGCCACCTGCATGATCTCATCCAGCTTATGCGTGATAAAGAGGATGGACTTGCCCTCTGCAGCGAGCCCCTTCATGATCTTCATCAGCTCGTCGATCTCCTGCGGGGTGAGCACAGCGGTCGGTTCGTCGAAGATGAGCACCTCATTGTCACGATAGAGCATCTTGAGGATCTCCGTGCGCTGCTGCATGCCGACGGTGATATCCTCAATCAGCGCGTCCGGGTCGACCTTCAGGCCATAACGCTCGCTCAGCGCGAGCACTTTCTCCCTCGCCTGCGCCTTCTGCAGCACGCCTAGCGTTTTGCTCGCCGGCTCAACGCCCAGAATGATATTATCAAGCACAGAGAAGACCTCGACCAGCTTGAAATGCTGATGCACCATGCCGATATTGAGCGCGGTAGCATCGTTAGGATT
>JAGBAV010000104.1 GCA_017938795.1 Clostridia bacterium | reverse complement strand
GAATTCATCCAGATCGATACCACGAACATCCTCTTCATCTGCGGCGGCGCATTCGACGGGATCGACAAGATCATCGAGAAGCGCTCCGGCGCGGGCACGCTGGGCTTCGGCGCGGAGGTCAAGAGCCGCGAGAAGCGCAATGTCGGCGAGGTGCTGGCGGATATCCGCCCGGAGGATCTGCTCAAGTTCGGCCTGATTCCGGAATTTGTGGGTCGTTTGCCGATCATCGTGACCCTTGACAGCCTCGATGAGGAGGCGCTTGTCCGCATCCTGACGGAGCCGCGCAATGCGCTGGTGAAGCAGTACAAGAAGCTCGTTGAGCTCGACGGCGTGGATCTCGAGTTTGACGAGGCTGCGCTCAAGGCGATCGCCGCCAAGGCCATCGCCCGCAAGAGCGGCGCGCGCGGCCTGCGCGCGATCATCGAGGATGCGCTGATGAGCACGATGTTCGAGCTGCCCAGCCGCAGTGACGTCGAGCGCGTCATCGTGACGGAGGAGACGATCACCGAGAGGAAGGAGCCGACCGTCGTGCCGGGCGAGCCCAAGCGCAAGCAGAGCGCAGGCAAGGCCCGCCGCGAGAATGGCGACGGCGCGAGAAGGCCTTCTGTATCCTGAGTGAAGCAAGCCCGCGGGGAGTGAATCTCCGCGGGTTTTCTTTCCATATCTGACTGTGAATACCGGAATGGATGCGCGGACATGCTCCCCAGAGATTGGTCAGGGGCGTCGTGTTGCAAAACAGGGTGCATTCAGGTATAATGATTGAGGTCGGCTCAGACTTACGAATCACGAGCCGGAAAAGGAGGAAATCACCATTGGCCAAGCAAAGAAAGAAGCGTACACAGCCGGTCAGCCTGCCGATGCTGCCGCTGCGCGGACTGATGGTCTTCCCGTATATGGTGCTGCATTTTGACGTTGGCCGCAAGAAGTCGGTCGCCGCGCTGGAGCAGGCCATGCTCAGCGATCAGCGGATTTTCCTCGTCGCTCAGCGCGACATGGAGGTGGAGAATCCGGACGTCGACGATATTTACCATGTGGGTACCATCGCGGTGATCAAGCAGGTGCTCAAGCTCCCGGGCGACAATATCCGCGTGCTCGTGGAGGGCAAGACCCGCGCGATCCTGCGCGCTGTGACGCAGGAGGAGCCGTACTTCATCGGCGCGCTGGACGAGGTCATTCCGCAGGGGACGACGGTCTCCATTGAGACGGACGCGCTGCTGCGCACGGCGCATCGCTATTTCGAGGATTACTGCAAGATGAGCGGCCGCGTGTCGATGGAGACGATGCAGTCGGTCATGGAGATCGAGGACCCGGGCCAGCTGTCCGACGTCATCGCCGCCAATGTCCTCACGAAGATCGAGGACAGACAGCAGGTGCTCGAGGAGTTTGACGATGTCGCGCGGCTGGAGAGCCTGTGCGCCATCCTTGTGCGGGAGACGGAGCTCGCCGGGGTGGAGAAGAAGGTGCAGGCGCGCGTGCGCCGCCAGATTGAGCAGAACCAGAAGGATTATTATCTGCGCGAGCAGATCAAGGCGATCCAGACGGAGCTGGGCGACAAGGACGCGACCGACGTTGAGGAACTGCGCGAGCGGCTTGAGAAGACGCAGATGAACGACGAGGCGCGCGAGAAGACCGCGCGCGAGCTGGAGCGCCTGTCCCGGATGGCGCCGGGCAGCCCGGAGATCGGCGTCAGCCGCACCTATATCGAGTGGATGCTCGACCTGCCGTGGGGCAAATCGACGCCGGACAACCTCGACCTCAAGCGTGCGCGCCGCGTGCTGGCGGAGGATCACTACGGCCTTGACGAGGTCAAGGAGCGCGTGATCGAGTATCTGGCGGTCTGCCGGATCAAGAACAACATGCGCGGCCCGGTGCTCTGCTTTGTCGGCCCACCCGGCGTGGGCAAGACGTCCATCGCCAAGTCCATTGCCCGTGCGCTGGGCCGCAAGTTCGTGCAGATGTCGCTGGGCGGCGTGCGCGACGAAGCCGAGATCCGCGGCCACCGGCGCACCTACATCGGCGCGATTCCGGGCCGGATCATCACCTCGATCAAGCAGGCGGGCACACTCAACCCCGTGTTCCTGCTCGACGAGATCGACAAGATGGCCTCCGATGTGCGCGGCGATCCGGCGAGCGCGATGCTCGAGGTGCTCGACAGCGCGCAGAACAACGCCTTCCGCGATCACTATCTGGAGTGCCCGTTCGACCTGTCCGGCGTGATGTTCATCACCACGGCGAACTCGGTCGATACGATTCCGCGCCCGCTGCTGGATCGCATGGAGGTCATCGAGGTAAGCGGCTACACGGAGGACGAGAAGCTGAACATCGCCAAGCGCCACCTGCTGCCGGGCCAGATTGAGGAGCACGGCCTTGCGCCCAAGAGCGTGAAGCTGAGCGACAGGGTGCTGCGCAGCCTGATCCAGGGCTACACCCGCGAGGCCGGCGTGCGCCGCCTGCAGCGGACGATCGGCAAGGTGGTGCGCAAGAGCGCCGTGCAGATGATCGACGACGGGCTGGAGAGTGTGACCGTCACGCCCGAAAAGCTGGCGGAGTACCTCGGTGCGCCGCGCTATCACTACGAAAAGGCGGGCAAGAAGCCGGAGGTTGGCGTGGTCAACGGCCTGGCGTACACCGTCGTGGGCGGCGACACGCTGCAGATCGAGACGACGACCATGCCCGGCACCGGCCAGCTGGAGCTCACCGGCAGCCTGGGCGACGTGATGAAGGAGAGCGCCCGCGCGGCGAAATCCTACGTCCGCGCGCATGCGGCCGAGTTGGGCATTGCCGACGACTTCTACAAGACGCTCGACATCCACATTCATGTGCCGGAGGGCGCGGTGCCCAAGGACGGCCCCAGCGCGGGCGTGACGATGACCACGGCGCTGGTTTCTGCGCTGACGGGCATCGCCGTGCGCCAGAACGTCGCCATGACCGGCGAGATCACGCTGCGCGGCCGCGTGCTGCCCATCGGCGGCCTCAAGGAAAAGCTGCTGGCGGCGCACCGCGCGGGCATCGACACGGTGCTCATCCCGAAGGAGAACCTCAAGGACCTGGAGGAAGTGCCGGAGAACGTGCGCAAGGCGATCACGATCCTTCCGGCGGAGACGGTTGACACCGTGCTGGAGACGGCGCTGTGCGAGAAGCCGCGCGCCCGGCAGAACGTGAAAACCACCAAAGAACGCATGCCGGACGTTCTGCCTGCCGCGGGCGCGGATCAGGCCGCCGGACTGCATGCGTAAAGCAAGGAGAAGAGCATGCAAGTCAAACGCGCAGACTTCATCACCTCGATGAAGGATTACGGCGACTACGCGACCAAGGGATGCCCGGAGGTGGCCTTTGCGGGCAAGAGCAACGTGGGCAAATCCTCGATGATCAACAAGCTGACCAACCGCGGCAAGCTGGCCCGCACCAGCGCCACGCCCGGCAAGACCCGGCTGATCAACGTCTTCCAGATCAATCAGGAGATCAACTTCATCGACCTGCCCGGCTACGGCTTTGCCAAGGTGAGCAAGGCGGAGAAGGAATCCTGGGGCAAAATGATGCAGAACTACTTCGCCACGACGGAGGATCTGTGCCACGTGTTCCATCTGGTGGACATCCGCCACGAGCCGACGAGCGAGGACTGCGAGATGAACCTGTTCCTGCGGCAGTCGGGCATCCCCTTCACGGTGATCGCCACGAAGGCGGACAAGATCAGCCGCGGCGCGCGCATGAAGCACATCGCGCCGATCTGCCGCGCGCTGGCCGTGCAGCCCTGGCAGGTGATCCCGTTCTCCAGCGAGGACGGCACGGGCAGGGAGGAGATCCTCGCGAAGATCGAGGAGGTCTGCTACGCCGAGGTTGAGGTGCAGGAGGACGGAAAATAAGCGCGGTTTCCAGTTCAAAGATGGCTGCTGCGCCATACAGACAGGTAAATCAGAATCCGGGAGAGCGCGGCTCTTCCGGATTCTTTGCGGTTGGTGGGCGTCTGCTGCGGTTTAGCGGCGCGCATCCGTCTGCTGAAGCTCTCGGGCGAAGGCCTTGAGCTGGTCACGGTACTGATCCAGCAGAATCAGTGCGTACTCGGCGCAACCACTTGGCTGATCTGCGGCTGCCTCTAATACCGAAGAGGCGTTTTCCTGATCGAGAACGCAGTCGGCCAGGAGGGCTTCAAAAGGCGTCCCTAGCGCCGTACCGATTCTGGCAAGCTGTTTCAGGGAAACCTGCCGTTGTCCGCGCTCGATCCTTCCATAATGAAGTGTCGAAAGCCCGATTCTCTCAGCCGCTTGCTCCTGCGTCAGATGGGCAGCCTTGCGCGCTTTGCGCATGTTCAGTCCGATTACAAGAAAAGAAATCTCCATACAGGCCACCATATAAATGATCTGGATAGATGTATTGTAAAAGGAATTATAATCCCCGACGACATTGAAAGTCAATTGTAATTTGACAAAGTCTTCTTTTGAGATGCATGAAAGTCCATAGAATAACCCTATCAAGAAAATGGGTAGGGTGGAAGGATGTTTGGCGAACGATTGAAAGCACTCCGACTGACAAAGGGAATCAGTCAGGAAGAGCTTGGAAAAAGGCTGGGTGTGACAAAGCAAACGGTTTCCAACTGGGAGAT
>JAGBAV010000103.1 GCA_017938795.1 Clostridia bacterium | reverse complement strand
CGCGGGCGTGCCGATCAAGGCGCCGGTTGCCGGCGTTGCGATGGGCCTGATCAAGGACACCGAGAGCGACAAGGTCGCCGTCCTGACCGATATCCAGGGCCTCGAGGACTTCCTGGGCGATATGGACTTCAAGGTGGCCGGCACCATGAACGGCATCACCGCCATCCAGATGGATATCAAGATCAAGGGCATTGACGAGGCGATCCTGACTCAGGCGCTGACTCAGGCGCTTGAAGGCCGTCTGTTTATCCTGGGCAAGATGCTCGAAACCCTGCCGCAGCCGCGCGAGCAGCTCTCTCCGTATGCGCCCAAGATCATCAGCTTCATGATCAACCCGGAGAAGATCAGCGAGGTCATCGGACCGCGCGGCAAGATGATCAACAAGATCATCGACGAGACCGGCGTCAAGATCGACATCGAGGACGATGGCAGTGTGTTCATCGCAACCAACGACGCCGAGGCTGCCGCCAAGGCCCGCCGCCTGATCGAGGGCATCGCCAAGGACATCGAGGTTGGCGAGGTCTACATGGGCAAGGTCGTCCGCATGATGAACTTCGGCGTGTTCGTCGAGCTGCTGCCGGGCAAGGATGGTCTGGTGCATATCTCTAAGCTGGCGAAGGGCCGCGTGGAGAAGTGCGAGGACGTCTGTGCGATCGGCGATGAGATGGAGGTCAAGGTTGCTGAGATCGACTCTCAGGGCCGCATCAACCTCGTGCGCAACGACATCGAGTATGACAATACCGAGATGCCGCGCCGCAGCGCCCCGGGCCAGCGCCCGCCGCGCCGTGACGCCAACCGCCGCTGATCGCAGGCGGAGCGCACTCCGATAATCCCATAGCTTTCGGGCTGCCGGCGGGCTGAGAGGCTCACGGCAGCCTGTTTTCACACCGTCTGCATATGGAATTGTGCGGATGGATGATCAGATGATATGCATGAATTCAGAATCCATGAGGAGAATAGGAGAAAATATGAGCGGAGGTCTTCAGCGAATGTGCGAGGAGTTTGTGCTTGACAACGGGCTGCGTGTGGTGGCGGAGCATATTCCGTATTTTCCGTCCGTGAGCGTGGGCCTGTGGATCGGCGCCGGCTCGATGTATGAGACGGAGGAGGAAAACGGCCTGTCCCATTTCGTGGAGCATATGCTCTTCAAGAGCACGCAGAACCGCACGACGAAGGAGATCGCCGTTGAGATGGATGCGCTTGGCGGGCATGTGAATGCTTTCACGTCCAAGGAGTGTACCTGCTACTATGCGAAGGTGATCGGCGAGCACATGGGCAGGGCGATGGATCTGCTCAGCGATCTGCTCCTCCATGCGAAGATGGAGGAGGAGGAGTTTGAGAAGGAGCGCGGCGTCATCCTTGAGGAGATCGCCATGGGCGAGGATACGCCGGAGGATCTGGTGTATGATCTGCTGGCGGAGGCGCATTTCGGCAGCCACGCGCTTTCAAGGCCGATCCTCGGTACGCATGACCAGATTGCTTCCGTCACGCGTCAGGCGCTGATTGATTTCAGGCGCAAGCATTACCGCCCGGATAATACGGTGCTGGCGGTCGCCGGTCAGTTCGACATGGATGAGCTGCGCGAGATGGCGCAGAGGTGCCTGGGCAGCTGGACGGCGGAGCCTGCGAATACCTGTGATGTGCCGCCCGCGCCCTGCGCTGCTCGCGTCATAAAGAAGCAGAAGGACATTGAGCAGGTGCACATGTGTCTGTCCTATCCTTCTGTCGGACAGGATGATCCGGAGCTGTATCCGCTGACGGTGATGAACAATCTCTTTGGCGGCGGGATGTCCTCGAGGCTCTTCCAGCGCATCCGTGAGGAGATGGGCGCGGCGTACTCCGTGTACAGCTACCCGTCCACCTATACCAACTGCGGCACGCTGACGATCTATGCCGGCACATCGCCGGACACCGCGCAGGAGGTCATCGATGAGATCCATCATGAAATTGCACTGCTGATGGAGGGCGGAATCACGGACGAGGAATTCAGTATGGCCAAGGATCAGCTGAAGGTATCCTACGTGCTGGGGCTGGAGAGCAGCTCATCGCGCATGTCGTCGATCGGCCGCAGCAAGCTGCTGCGCGGCAGGGCTGTGGATCCGCAGGAGATCGTTGCGAAGATCGAGGCGGTTACCAAGGAAGATGTGATCCGCGTGATTCAGAAGACATTCAGCGCGCCGTGCGCAGCGTCTGCTGTCGGCAGGAATGTCGATACGCTCAGGCTGGTTTGATTCAGACAGGTATGGGAAACCATACCTGCTTTTTTTGGCTGATCATTCGGGTCAGCAGGCGTCAGATTGCCAGCCGATGACATATCCGCTATAATGAACAGGGAAAGGGGGCGTGTTCATGCAGGAAATCAGAAGAGTGGCTTATGCGCCGGGGCTGATTGCTGAGGGCGTGTATGATCAGCTGCGCGGGCAGGAGAAGGAATACATGCGCCTGATGAGCTATTATGCCAGCGCCATGCTGGAGATGGAGACGAAATTCAAGGTGCTCAGCATTGAGTTCAATGGTCGATTCGCGCGCAATCCCATCGAGTCGATCAAAACGAGAATGAAGACGCCGGGCTCAATCTTTGAGAAGATGAACAGAATCGGCGTGCCGATCACGGTAGAGAACATCGAGCGTGAGCTCAGCGACGTTGCCGGCGTGCGCGTGATCTGCTCGTTTGTGGATGATATCTATCGTCTTGCGGATATGCTTGCTCTGCAGGATGACATCTATATCATCAGGACGAAGGACTATATCCGGCATCCCAAGGAGAGCGGCTACCGCAGCCTGCATCTGATTGTGGAGACGCCGATCTTCCTATCCAGCGAGAAACGGTTTATGCGGGTGGAGGTACAGCTGCGCACCATTGCGATGGACTTCTGGGCCAGCCTAGAGCATAAGCTGCGCTACAAGAAGGACATTCCGCCGGAAAAGACGCAGCAGATTGCGCGCCAGCTGCAGGAGACGGCGGAGGCCGTCAGCAGGACGGATCAGCAGATGCTGGAGATCCGCAGGCAGATTGAGCGGCTATGATGCGCTTTTGCTTGTGATGTTCGCCTGCATATGCTATAATCATGTGCAGCAATTGATTGAACAGGGGTATAGCACATGGAGAGACTGCCAAAGGTCGTCGCCGTCGTCGGCACGAATGCATCCGGAAAGAGTGCGCTGGGCATTGAGCTCGCGAAGAAATACAATGCGGAGATCATCTCTGCGGATTCGCGTCAGGTCTTCCGCGGCCTTGATCTGGGCAGCGGCAAGGTGACGCAGGAGGAGATGGCGGGTATCCCGCATCATCTGATCGATGTGCGCGAGCCGAACGAGTTCTTCTCGATGGCTGATTTCCAGAAGATGAGCTATGCTGCTATCGAAGATATCCGCGCCCGCGGGCGTCTGCCGATGATCGTCGGCGGTACGGGTCTGTATGTGGATTCCGTTCTGGATGGGTATCTGCTCTCGGATAAGGAGCCGGATCTGGCCTACCGCGCTGAACTGGAGAAGCTGACCACGCCCCAGCTGTATGAGATGCTTGTTTCGCTCGTCCCCGATGTGCAGGTGGAGCGCAATAACCGCAACCGCGTGATGCGAATGATCGAGCGCATCCACGACGGCGATACGGCAACGCCCGGCAAGCAGAAGCGATATGAGAGCCTGCGCCTTGGCGTGAGCTGGCCGCGCGAGGTCGTCAATGCGAGGATCGACGAGCGGCTTGAGCGCAGGCTGGAGCAGGGCATGATCGAAGAGGTGCAGGGGCTGATGGACCGCGGGGCGACGAAGGAGTTCCTGCTGGGGCTTGGCCTTGAGTACAGGTTCATCACGCAGTACCTGACCGGCGAGATCCCGGATAAGGATCAGATGCTTGCGCTGCTGGCGACGGCGATCAAGCAGTTTGCCAAGCGGCAGATGACGTGGTTCCGCCGCAATCCGGACATCGTCTGGCTGGATATGCAGGGGGACTTCACGGCGCAGGCCTGCGAGGCGGTCGAGGCCTTCCTGAGAGAATGATATGCAGGCACAGCCTGCAGAAGAGCAATGCAATACAGAAAGGGAGCAGATGATTCTGCTCCCTTTTGTGTATCGGCGATGTTGTCAGTCGTTGTGCGCGGGCATCTCCGCCTCCGCGCCGACGCATGCGCCCATCAGCTTGTTGATGGAGCGCTCGACGGCGTCGCGGCTGTTGCCCCAGGGCTTGCTGTCATTGCGGTAGTCGAACTTGAGCGTGAACCATTCAAGCTCGCCCTCCACGCGGCGCAGATTCTCCAGCTCCACGCGGGAGACAACCTTGGCGAACTGCTCCGCCTGCGAAGCATTGAGCGTCTTCTCCGCCATCTCCAGCACGAGCGCCAGATGCGGAAGGCAGAAGCCCTTGGAATTGTCGAACATGCCTCTGAATTCCGTGTGCGTGAAGTACAGCTGGGCGATGGTATAGGCGTAGCGCTCGATGGAGTTCTTCATCTGGTCGCAGATGAAGCAGCCGTCCATGCGCGCGCGGATCTTCTGCGGCTGCGAATCCGCAGCGGTTTTGCCGCCGCCGCGAAGAGAGGAGAGGAAGCCGCGCTTTGCACCGCTCTCGCCGCCAAGGATCCCCTCGAGGGACTTGATGACCTCCTGCATATGCGTATGCGTCATCAGCGCAAGACCGAGCCTGTTGCGGCGGTTGTACATGAGCTCAAAGTGACGCGTGCAGAAGCCGGTCTCGTTGGTCTTGAGCCGATAGTCCGGCTCCATGTATGCGGAGCTGAGCATGCTGTCAATGTACTGATCCTCGCAGTGGATGCGCAGCTTGCACAGGGGGCATTCGCATTCGGTTTTGTACGCGTCAAGAACGGGGATGGTATCCAGCGTATACTTCATAATGATTCACCTCATACTGTGTTTTGCCTGAGCAGTCTGCCGGGATAAACAGCGGCGGACGGTCATAGGCTCGAAGACGGAACGGGGGGATGAATATGCGGAAAGGGCGAAGACGCCTTTCATTCAGGGAGAGGAAACAGCGCGCTGCGGCTTTGAGAAGAAGGCTGATGATCGGCGGCGCTGTGCTGGCGCTTATCTCTTTGGCGATGACCGAGCCGATGCGGCAGGCAATTTCTGCGGCAGGCGATCGCGGGATACATGCGGTGTTTGCCGGGCGTGCCTCTGCTGAGCGGGTGATCACGCTGGAGGAGACGGAGATCTATGCACTGCAGCTTGGCGCCTATGAGGACGGCGGGCATGCGCAGCAGGAGCAAAGCCGCCTGACGGCATCGGGAATCCCCTGCATCATCTGGCAGGATGAAGCTATGCGCATCATCGTCAGCGCTGCGCTGACGCAGGAGGCGATGAGTATGAGCATGGCGAAGGAGATGGAGACATTCGCGATTCGCAGGACGCTGCCTGAACTGCAGCTCAGACTGAGTGCGGGGCAGGAGGAGGTGGATGCCGCCGCCTCGCTCCTGCTGCTCCCGGATGGGACATTTGCCCGCCTCCATACCTGCGGCGCAGGAGAGCTGACGCAGCTCATTGCGGAGGTGCGGGCATCTGCAATCCGGGGACAGCGCTATCAGGGGCACCCTGTCTGCGCGCAGCTGGCGCAGAGCCTGAGCGACTGGTGCACCCTGATGGAGCATGCAGCTGCGATCTATGACGGAGAGACAGCGCTCTGCTATGCGCAGACGACGATGTGTGTGCTGTGCATGGAGCTGCGGCGAGCGCTGCAGAATCAGGCCAATGCGTCGAGCACAGCCTCCGCGCAGCGGACGCCGTCGACAGCGGCCGATGTGATGCCGCCGGCATAACCAGCGCCCTCGCCGCAGGGATACAGGCCCGGCAGATCAATGCTCTGCAGGTTATCGCCGCGCGGGATGCGGACTGGGGAGGAGGAGCGGGTCTCCGGCGCGGTGAGCACGGCGTCGGGATGATCAAACCCGCGCAGCTTCCGCCCGAGGAGGGGCAGCGCATCGCGCATGGCCTGCACGATGTAATCCGGCAGAAGATCGCCCAGATCGCCCGGGACGACGCCGGGGCGATAGGACGGGGTAACCGAGCGCAGCTGCGTGCTGCGGCGGCCGGCGAGCAGATCGCCCGCCAGCTGGCAGGGAGCCTTGCCCGAGGAGCCGCCCAGCACAAATGCGCGGCGCTCAATATCGCGCTGCAGATACATACCCGCGAGGGGATGGTCGCTGCCGAAATCCGATGGCTCCACGCCGACGAGCAGCGCGCTGTTTGCGTTGACGAGGTCGCGGGCGTAGCAGCTCATGCCGTTGGTGACGATGCTGTCCTCCTCACTTGCCGCGGCGACGACGCTGCCGCCCGGGCACATGCAGAAGGTATAGACGCTGCGGCCCGATGGCAGATGGAGCGAGAGCTTGTAATCCGCTGCGCCGAGCGACGGATGCTTTGCAAAGGGGCCGTATTGCGCCTCGTTGATCAGCGCCTGCGGGTGCTCGATGCGCGCGCCGATGGAGAAGGGCTTCTGCGCAAGGGAGAAGCCTTCATCGTGCAGCATGGAGAAGGTATCGCGCGCGCTGTGGCCGATGGCGAGGATCACATGCTCCGCCGGCAATTCGTATTCGCCGCGCTCATCCTCACAGACCAGCGCGCGCAGACGCCCGCCGCTGCGGAGGATGCGGGTCATTCTTGTGCCGAAGTGCACCTCGCCGCCCATGTCGATGACAGCCTGACGCAGCGACTTGACGACGCCCTTGAGCTTATCGGTGCCGATATGCGGCTTGGCGTCGATGAGGATCTCCTGCGGCGCGCCAAAGCGCACGAAGGTGCGCAGGATATGCTCGCCGCGCGGATCCTTGGTGCCGGTATTGAGCTTGCCGTCAGAGAAGGTGCCTGCGCCGCCCTCGCCGAACTGCACGTTGGAGGCTGTCCTGAACGCAGGCTGCCCCTGCTGCCAGTAGGTGTCGACGTCGCGCGTGCGCGTATCTACGTCCATACCGCGCTCGAGCACGATGGGCTTCGCGCCGGCCTCTGCAAGCGTGAGCGCGGCCAGCATGCCGGCCGGGCCGAAGCCCACGACAACCGGCCGCGGGGACGCAGGGGCGTGCAGCGCCGGAATGGCCGGGGGCGTATAGGGCTTGAGCATGCCGCCGGAAGAAGGATCCAGCCGCGCGGCAATGCGGCGCTCGTCCTTCTCCTGTTTGAGGGAAACGTCCAGCGAGACGACGAAGCAGACGTCGTTCTTTTTGCGGGCGTCGACGCTCTTTCTGCTGATGGCGCAGCCGGCAATCTGGGCGGCGGGAACGCCGAGTTTCTTTGCGGCGGCGCCGGTCAGCGTCTTTGCCGAGTGGTCAAGTGGAATTTTGATATTGTGTATACGGATCATTGGCGTCCTTTCATGGCATTCCGGCGGCCGGTAACTGGTCACGCGAGGCCATATCGCTTTTTGATATCCTTCGCGGCGGCAAGCGCGGAGGCGAAGGCAAAGTGCAGATTATACCCGCCGCAGGGGCCGTCGACATCGAGCAGCTCGCCGCAGAGATACAGCCCGTCGTAAAGACGGGAAGCCATTGTCGCGGGATTGACGTCGTCAAGCGAGACGCCGCCTCGCGTGACCTGCGCATTCCTGAAGCCCTGCGTACCTGTGACCGGCATGGCAAGCGAGAAGACGGCGCCATGCAGCGCGCGGCGCTGGGCGGCTGTTATGGCGGCTGCGGGCGAGTCGGGATGGATGCCTGCCTCGCGCAGCAGGGCGAGGGAGAGGATGCGCGGGAAAACGCCGGTCAGCATACCAAGCGCTGTGCTGCCGGGGGTTATGCGGATACGGCTGTCCAGCCATGCGGAGCGGTCTGCCTCCGGAATCTCCGGCAGGAGATTGATCGACAGGCAGACCTGACGTCCCTTGGCCAGCGCCTCGCCGACAAAGCGCGAAAGCTGGAAGATGCATACGCCGGAGACGCCGTAATCCGCAAAGAGCAATTCGCCGTCCTCGACGGCGGCGGTTTTGCCGTCAAGGCGCAGGGACACTTCTGCGTGTGTACGAAGCCCCTTCAGAGAGCGCAGCGCAGGGTGATCGCACCGCAGCTGCACCAGCGCGGGATGAAGCGGCGTGACCTCGTGACCAAGCGCCTGCATGAGGCGTGCACCCGATCCGTCCGTCCCCATGGAGGGCGCAGCGGCGCCGCCCATCGTGGCGACTACAACGGGGGCAAACAGGCCCTCGCCGGAATCAAGCTGCACGCTGAAACCGCCGCGGCGGGAGGGGGAAAGGCCTGTCACCTCGCAGCTGGTAAGCGTACGCACATTCTCCCGGGTACAGCCGGCGCGAAGGACATCCAGCACGGAGGCGGCCATCATAGAACGGGGATAGACGCGCCCATCCTCCTCGGCGGTCATCAGGCCGAGCGAGGAGAAAAACGCATGGACGTCCTGCGGCGTGACAGACTGATAGGCTGCGCGGACAAAGCCCTCTGCATGCGCGTAGTATTCGGGGCGCATATCGGTATTGGTGATGTTGCAGCGGCCATTGCCGGCGGCGAGCAGCTTCTTCCCGACGCGGTCGAGCCGCTCGACGATGGTGATCCGCAGCCCGGTATCGGCCAGTGCGCATGCCGCAGCGAGGCCGCCTGCGCCGCCGCCCAAAATGATGCAATCTGTCTGCACGGAGAATGCTCCTTCAGCGGCGTAAGTGCGCCGCAAACTGTATTTCATCCTATTATACCATAAACACGAGCGCAATGACAATGAAACGAGGACAGGAATCCTGATGCATAGCTGTACAGCATGCAGGCATATACATAGGCAGAATGAGATGCGGCCTTCGGGCTGCACAGAACGGAGGAACGCATGATTGAGCGATTTGCGATGCGCTACACGCCGGGGATGGACGAGCGGGTGGTCAGCGTGTACCTGCCGGGCGGATACGTGGGCAGCGAGGCGCGTTACCCGGTGATGTATATGTTTGACGGACAGAATGCCTTCGACGATGAGAAGGCGTATTACGGACAGTCATGGAGACTGGAGGAGTTTCTGGACGGATGGGAGAAACCGATGATGGTTGTCGCCGTCCAGAGCAGCGCGGAGCGGGACAGGCGGCTTGCGGAGTACTGCCCGTTCCATCTGGCGCCGAAGATCTGGGACGGACTGCGCGGGCACGGAAGAGAGACGATGGAATGGATCACTGGCGAGCTCAAGCCGTATATCGATACAGTATACAGGACGATCCCCCGGCGCGAATGCACGGGCGTGATGGGGGCGTCGATGGGCGGGCTGATGAGCCTGTATGCGGCAACTGCATATGGCGAGGTATTCTCGAAGGCTGGATGCCTGTCCCCGGCGCTGCAGCTGTGCTATCCGCAGATGATGCGGCAGATCCGGGAAAGCGATATCAGCCCCGACACGCGCATCTATCTCTCATGGGGCGAATGCGAGGCGAAGGACAGAAAGACGCTTACGCACATGACGGCGCGCCATCTGAAGCTGGCCAATGCGGTCATTGCGCATGGCGCGCGGGCATATCCGTTCCTGCAGGAGGAGGGCAGGCACTGCGAACAGGACTGGCGACGGCTGGTACCGGATTGCATGCGGTTCCTCTGGATGGAATAACGAAGCCTGTGGTTTACGCTGACGCAGCGCCGTGCTATAATGATACGGAAGATGAGCAAAGGAGTGTGCGCCATGCAGACGATACAGCTGTCGACAATCTGCTATCTCACAGTGGGCGGCAGGACGCTGCTGATTCACCGGACGAAGAAGAAAAACGATATCAATCACGACAAGTGGATCGGCATCGGAGGCCGGTTTGAGTTCGGGGAGAGCCCGGAGGAATGCATGCTCCGCGAATTCAGGGAAGAGACGGGGCTTACGCTGACGGAATATGCGTATCGCGCGCTGGTGACGTTCGTCAGCGACGACTGGTGCGAGTACATGCACCTGTTTACCGCGGCAGCCTGTGAGGGTGAGCTCGGCGCATGCGACGAAGGCGACCTGGAATGGGTGGAGGCGGACAGCGTGCCGCTGCTGCCGACATGGGAGGGAGACCGCGTGTTCCTGCGCCTGCTGCAGGAGCGGGATACCTTCTTTTCACTCAAGCTCGTCTATGAAGGAGAGCGGCTTGTGCGCGCCGTGCTGGAGGGGCAGGAGCTCGCGCTGTGACAGCGGCTATATAAAAGGAAAGCCGGTCAGCTTCAGCTGACCGGCTGTGTGTTACTTCGGGCGCTTTGTATTGGGGCGTCCTCCCTTGCTGGCGGAGGATGGCTTGGCGCCTTTTGCGCGGGGGGCGGGCTTAGGCGCGGTCTTTGCCGCGGTCTTTGTGCGCGGATGCTCCCGTTGCTCCCGCTGCTCCCGCCGTTCCTCGCGCGCCTTGCGCTCCCGGCGGATCTGGGCGTACTCCGCAGCGGTCTTGACGCCCTCCGGCGGAACGAGGCAGTTGCGCCCGGTGCCGATGAGATCCTCGCGATGAGCGAGGCGCAGCGCTTCGCGCACGAGCGCGAAGTTCTGCGGGCGCTTGAACTGGAGCAGCGCGCGCTGCATGGCCTTTTCCTGAGGCGTGCGCGGGACGAAGACGGCTTTCCCAGTGCGCGGGTCAAAACCTGTGTAGAACATGCAGGTGGACAGCGTACCCGGCGTCGGGTAGAAATCCTGCACCTGCTCGGGCTGATGGTTGATATCCCGCAGATACTCTGCCAGCTCGATCGCCGCAGCGAGGTCGCTGCCCGGATGGCTGGAGATCAGGTAGGGGACGAGGTATTGCTCCTTGCCCAGCTGCTTGTTGATGCGCGCGTACTTCTCGCAGAATGCGTCGTACACATCGCGCCCCGGCTTGCCCATGACGGTAAGCACCTTCGGGCTGACATGCTCCGGTGCAACCTTGAGCTGACCGCTGACGTGATGCTCGCACAGCTCCCGCAGGAAGGCGTCGGACTTATCCGCCATGATATAGTCATAGCGCAGACCGGAGCGGACGAATACCTTCTTAACCTTCGGCAGGGCGCGGATCTCGCGCAGCAGCTGGATATAGTCGGTGTGATCGACCGTCATGTTCGGGCAGGGCTTCGGGAAGAGGCACTGCCTTGCGGCGCAGGTGCCGTACTTGAATTGCTTTTCGCACGATGCATGTCGGAAGTTGGCTGTCGGGCCGCCGACATCATGGATATACCCCTTGAAGGACGGCATCTGGGTGATGGTCTTCGCTTCCTTGAGGACAGATTCATGGCTGCGCGTTGTGACCATGCGCCCCTGCAGAAAGGTGATGGCGCAGAAGGAACAGGAGCCGAAGCAGCCGCGCGTATGCGCAATGGAGAACTGAACCTCCTCGATGGCGGGCACGCCGCCCTGCGCGTCATAATCCGGATGCCATGTCCGCTGGAAGGGAAGCTCGTGCGTGCGGTCCAGCTCCTCGCGGGTCAGCGGCATATCAGGAATTGTCTGGATGACATAGCGATCGCCGTGCTTCTGGCTGATGGCATGGCCGCGGACAGGATCCTGCTCGTTGTACTGGACGAGGAAGGCCTCGCCGTATTTCTTTTTGCTGGCCAGACATGCCTCGTAGGAGGGGATCTCAATGCTGCCGCGCATGGGGGCGGGGGCCGTATAGCAGACGCCGCGCATCTTTGCGCATTCCCATGCGGGGGCGCCGCGGCTCATCCAGTCTGCCGTGACGAGGATGGAGCGCTCGCCCATACCGAACATCAGCAGGTCGGCTCCGCTCTCGATCATGACGCTGGGACGGACGGCGTCATCCCAGTAATCATAGTGCGCGAAGCGGCGAAGCGAAGCCTCTACGCCGCCAACGGCGATCGGGATGTCGCCATAGGCCTCCCGGATCAGCCTGCAGTATACGATCAGGGCGCGATCAGGACGGCGGGACGCCTTCCCGCCGGGGGTATAGACGTCGCTGGAACGGCGTTTTTTGGCTGCGGTGTAGTGATTGACCATACTGTCAATGACGCCGGATGATACCAGAAAGCCGTAATTCGGGCGGCCGAAGCGCATGAAGTCATTGGCATTGCGGTAGCCGGGCTGCGCGAGCACGGCCACCTTATAGCCGGCTGCTTCCAGTGTGCGGCAGATGATCGCGGCGCCAAAGGAGGGGTGATCGACATAAGCATCGCCGCTGACATAGACAAAATCGGGCGTATCCCAGCCGCGGGCGCGCATATCGGACAGCGTCGTCGGCGGGAAGAGAAGGCGGTCTGCCATAGATACCTCCAAGTGCTGGTTATGAATAAAGATGGGGATATGCCGCATCTTGAGTTTACCAATCTCACTATATCACAGGTTCATCCAAAAAGAAAGTGACAGGATCTGCGAACGAGTGGTATAATCATGAAAGGGAGGCGATACGATTGCAGCTGGGAATCTCGACTTCTGCTTTTTACGGCAGATGGGAAACGGAAGAGGCGGCGCGGGCGATAGCCGATATGCATTTGGACTGCGCGGAGGTGTTCCTGCAGACAATCAGCGAGTACGAGCTCCCGTTTGCTGCGATGGTGCGCCGTAATCTTGGCGATACCCCCTGTGTGAGCATGCATCCAGCCGGTATTCAGTTCGAGAACCAGATGTTCGGCAGATCGGCCAGGCAGAGAGCGGACGCCTTTGATCTGTACCGACGGTCGCTGGACGCCGGGCAGACGCTTGGCGCGCAGACATACGTCTATCACGGGCGCAGCACACCGCTGCTCTCGCCGCTCCCGTTCCAGCTGGAGGCTAATCTGGACGTATTGGGGCTGATGAATGAGGAAGCGAAGCGCCGTGGTATGATTGTCGCGTGGGAGAATGTGTACTGGTGCCAGCTGACGGACTGCTCGCGTATACGCGAGGTGAAGCGCGCTCTGCCTGACATACGGTTTACGCTGGATATCAAGCAGGCGATGCGAGCGGGCGCTGATCCGATCGAGATGGCGCGTGAGATGGGGGAAAGCCTTGTCCATGTCCATATCTGTGATTGGGATGAGAACAGGAAGCTATGCCTGCCGGGCGAGGGACAATTCGATTTCCGTAAGCTGATAGATACCTTGAAGGATATCGGTTATAACGGTCCTGTGATTATGGAGCCGTATCTGGCGATGATCAGCAGCGATAACGCGCTTGAAGCGTCGATTGCATATATGCAAAGGGTTTTACAGTACAATAGCCATAATGATCATAAGGAGTGATTGGATGTCAAAGATTGATACCGTACGCGCTGCTATGATGCAGGCGATGAAAGACAAGGATAAGGCGAGGAAGGATGCGCTGTCGATGCTGCTGGCGGCGCTGAAGAACAAGGCGATTGACAAGCGCAGCGACCTGACGGAGGAAGAGGAGAATGCTGTGATCTTCCGTGAGATCAAGCAGGCACAGGAGACCATCGACACGACTCCTGCAGATCGCACGGGTATGATCGAAGAAGCGCGGCTGCGCATGAGCGTATACAGCGAGTTTGTGCCGAAGCTGATGGATGAGGCGGAGATCCGCGAGGTAATTGCTCAGGTTCTTGCCGAGCTGGATATTGCTGCGCCTGCGGCGAAGGACAAAGGGCGTATCATGAAAGTGCTTATGCCCAGGGTCAAGGGAAAAGCCGACGGCAGCCTTGTCAACAAGGTGCTTGGTACATTCTTTGCATGATCAAACAGAAAACAGCGCTCTGCATGCAGAGCGCTGTTTCTTTGGCAATATGGTGTTATGACAGGCTCTCCTGCATCCGGATGCATTCATCAATCGTCATGAACCCCAGCGGAGGGAGGAGACTCAGGTCGACGGGCGCGTCCTCGCGTTCGGCGATATCCGGCAGATCGACAAGAAGCCAGTTAGAAAGCGTGTTGCCAAGCTTGCAGCAGGACGCGCGGAATGTGAGGGGTTTATCGTATGCCTCGAAGTATGATTCGGGAAGAGAATCCTGCATCAGTGCATTCGGCGAGGTATCAAGCGCATAACTCAAAGCGAGTATGGTACGAAGACTGGCGATGCGGTCGCCGCGCTCAAGATCACCGATATAGTTCTGCGAAAGCTCAACGCGTTCTGCAAGGGCAGCCTGAGTCAGGCCGAGCTCTTTGCGGCGCGCTCTGATCCTGAGCCCAAGCGCCCTGAAATCGACTTGATATGTCATCTTGGATCCACCTTTCATTTGTATACCGAAAAGTATTCGAAGTGAATAGGGAAAAATCCTGTCTGAAGAAACAGATTCGGATTATTTGACCGAGAAACAGCTGGCGAATACAGGGCGAATGTGTTATACTTCGTGAAGCGTGAGGCTGCGTGTACAGCTGTGCTGCGGCGATGACTCCGCAGCAAGATGGATAAGCGGGAATTGATGGGAAGATGCAGATGATCTGGTTGTGGAGGGTGGAAACATGTATCAGGATGAAATGCTCAAATGCCGTGTATGCGGCAATGCGTTTATATTCGGCGCCGATGAGCAGTCGTTTTATGCAGAACAAGGATATCAGAAGAAACCACGGCGGTGTCCTGAATGCAGAATGACGGTCCGCGCGCTGAGCGGAACCGCACGACCGCAGCGCGAGGAATATGATGCGGTGTGTGCTGCATGCGGCAAAGCGACTAAGGTACCCTTTAAGCCGAAGAATGAAAAGCCGGTATACTGCAGAGACTGCTATAGTACGCGTCCGCGAAACTGAAACATGCAAAGGCTCCTCGGAGAATGAGGAGCTTTTTGAATAAAAGAGGACATCGGCGTGAAACTGAAAGAAACAAAGGAATTTGAAAAATCCAAAATCAATTTAATATTCGGGTATTTCGCTGCTTGCAGGTATGGAGAAGCGGATTGCATCCGGATGAATGACGGAATTTGCGAATAACCGAAGTGAAAGATGAGAATAATGTTCGGAAATATAAGAAGTTTAGGGCGAAAAAGCCCAAAATAAAAGAAGAATAGGTATTGACAAACGGAAAATGGCGGGGTATAATGCCATCATTCCGTGCGCAACACGGATATGATCCTTGAAAACGATACAGAATCAAGAAGAACGCGAAGCCGTGATTTTCACGAGTCACGGCAAAACAAAGACAGTCAATTCGTACATGAGTTTTGAGCTTGAAGCGAAGCTTCAGGTTTCATACAGGATTTAACACGAGAGTTTGATCCTGGCT
>JAGBAV010000102.1 GCA_017938795.1 Clostridia bacterium | reverse complement strand
GAAGAACCTGCTGGATTACCTCAGCTTTGGCAAGATCCTCTGCTGCGGCGGCACCTGGATGGTTCCGGGCGACGCGGTGAAGGCCAAGGATTGGGACAGGGTCAAGGCGCTGACCGCCTCCGCCGTGCAGCTCATGCTGGGCCTGGAGATCGCGCACGTGGGCATCAACTCTGCTGACGAGGCTGAGGCGATGGATACCGCGACCAAGCTGTGCAAGCTGCTGGGCTGGACCATGAAGGTCGGCAACAGCTCCATCTTCGCCGGCACCGGCATCGAGGTCATGAAGACCCCGTTCCGCGGCGCGAAGGGCCACATCGGCATCAAGACCAACTTCATCGAGCGCGCCAAGGCGTACATGGAGCGTCAGGGCTTCGAGTTTGACGAGTCCTCCGCCAACGTCAAGGACGGCAAGCTGAAGGCTATCTACTTCAAGGACGAGATCGCGGGCTTCGCGCTCCACCTCGTGCAGAAGTAATCTCTACACACATAACAAAGGCCGCAGAGCATTTGCTCTGCGGCCTTTCTGCATCCTGAGGAATACTGACGGAGTCAGCAGCCGCGCAGGCTGCGCCGGATGATCACGCGATAGCTGATGATGAGCATGACGGCCGTGACCGTCCATGTGACAGCGTCCGTGAAATACAGGCCTGCACTGCCGAAGAGCGCGGGCATGACCTGCGCGGCAGCAATGCGCAGCGCGAGCTCGAGGAAGCCGGAGACCATCGGGATGAATGCATTGCCCATGCCCTGAATGGAAGCGCGATGTTCACAGAGCAGATACAGCGCAGGCAGGAAGAGCACCTCAGCCCGCAGGGCATCGATGCCGATGCGCAGGGCGTCCATGCCGCCGTCCGGGATGAACAGGCGGATCAGCGCGGGCGCGCCCAGCATGATCAGCGCGGCGATGGTCACGGAGGAGGAGAGACCCATGGCGACGGCTGTGCGGGTGCCGACCGCTGCGCGCTTTCGCTCATTCGCGCCCCAGTTCTGCCCGACGAAGGTGCCGACGGCGCTCTCCAGTGCGCCGCCGACGACATTAAACAGCGAGAAGTAGCGGCGGGCTGCTGTGTTGCCCGTGACGAAGGCGACGCCGAAGGAATTGATCGCAGAGAGCACAGCCATTTCACCCGTGGCAATCACACCCTGAGAGAGGAGCTGCGGCATGCCAAGGCGCAGGAGCTCGAGCACCTGTGCGCGCTGCAGCCTGTAATGCCTGCGCGCGGGGAGCAGGTGCATGCGCGCCACGGCCCTCAGGCACCATGCGGCAGCTGCAGCCTGCGAGAGAACCGTCGCCAGCGCAGCGCCGTCCGCGCCCATGCCGGCGCCGGCGATGAGCACATAGTCCAGCGCGATGTTGATGATGGTGGAAATGATCAGCGCGATGAAGGGTGTGCGGCTGTCGCCCGTTGCCCGCAGCGCAGCGCTGAGGATATTGAGCGCGGCGGTCAGCAGGAGGCCGGCCCAGAGCACGCGGATATAGCTGATGGAATGGGGCATCAGTTCCCGCGGCGTATCGACGAGGAGGAGCAGAGGCTCCAGCAGCGTCGTGCCCAGCAGCGTGAAGACGCCGCCGATGACCATCGTGAGCACGATGGAGGCGGCGAAGCAGCTGCGCAGCCCCTCCTCATCCTTCGCGCCGAAGCGCTGGGAGAGCGCCACGCCGAACCCTGCCGTTGCGCCCAGCAGCATACTCAGCGGGAACCAGTGCAGATAGGAGGCCGAACCCACGGCGGCGAAGGCATTCGTGCCCAGCAGCCTGCCGACGATCATGCTGTCGCACATGGTATAGAGCTGCTGCAGCAGCGAGGAGAAGATCATGGGCAGGGCAAAGCGGATCAGCAGACCTGCCGGTTTGCCCCGCGTCATATCAAGGGTCATGTGTAAATGCTCCTTTGCATGGATTACGGCAGAAAGCATACGCCATCCGGCGGGAAAAGTAAAGCCCAATCTTCAAATAAGCACAGATAAGCGCAGAATGACGCGCAGAAACGCGGCTCCAAAAGAGGAACAGCCTGCACCCGGAGAGGGCGCAGACTGCTGGGTATCCGTTTACATCTTTTCAAGAAGCTCGATCATGGTCGACATGGCGTCGGCCATCCTCGCCTGATCGGCCTCGGACAGCGCGCTGATCAGACGCTCAAAATTCCGGTTGCTGGCGGTCAGGTGCGCATGCATCAGCGCAGACCCTTCTGCGGTCAGGCGGAAGATGGCGGCGCGCTTGTCCGAGGGATCCGTGTCCCGGGAAACCAGCGCCATCGATTCGAGCTTTGTCATGATCTTGGAGGCGTGCTGCTTGGGGATGCCCAATATGTCGGCAAGCTCCTGCACGCGAAGCGCCCCGCGGTCATACAGCAGGCTGAGCGCATCCGTCTGCGCGCGGCCAAATTCGCCCTTGAAAGAATTCTGATAATACGCCGTGATCTTGCTGTCAAACAGCACACGGAGACGATAGGCGGCGGCTGAGAGTTCCATATTCGTGACTTCCTGTTCCGTTTTTCTTCAGTATAGCACACTCCGGGCGAAAAGGAACCCCATAACCCCGACGGATGCACAAACAAAAGCCCGGATCGGATGAGCCGATCCGGGGAGAGGGGCATTACCAGGTGCGGGAGCCGGCCTCGCGGAACTGCGCGACGGTCGGCGCATGGAAGTTCATGCCGCCGTCCACGGTGAGGATCTGGCCGGTGACGAAGTAGCTCTCGTCCGCGGCGAAATACACGCAGGCGTGGCCGATATCCTCCGGGCAGCCATAGCGGTTGACCATGATGTTGCTCAGGAAGATATCCTTCACCGTCTGGGAGACGTAGGCATCGTTCTCCGGGGTGACGATCAGACCCGGGCGGACACAGTTGCAGCGGATATTCTCCTTACCGTACTGCAGCGCGACGGAGCGGGTGAGCATGTCCACGCCGGCCTTGGCGCTGGCATAGGCGGTCGCGCCGAGGTCACCGCCGCAGGAGGCCATGGAGCCGATATTGATGATGGAGCCGCCGCCGTTCTTCTGCATGTGGGGCAGCGCGCAGCGGATGGCGTAGAAGGTGCCGCGCAGGTCGCTGGCAAAGATCGCATCCCACATTTCCAGCGTGACTTCGTCCACGCGGCCGTCCGGCAGGCCGACATTCGCAGCGTTGTTGACCAGGATGTCAAGCTTGCCGTAGGTCTCGACGGTGTCGTTGATCAGCTTCTCGATAGTGCTCATGTCCGTCAGGTCGAGGAAGTGATAGGAGGCCTTGCCGCCCTCCGCGGTGATGCGGTCCACGACGGCCTGACCCTTCGCCTCGCGGCGGCCGCAGACGACGACGTGCGCGCCCTCCGCGGCGAAGAGGCGGGCGATGCCGATGCCGATGCCGCTGGTGGAGCCGGTGACGATGGCCACCTTATCCTTGAGTCTGTTCATGGTGAATCCCTCCATTAGTCATAATAGTATGACGATATTGTACATAAAAAGCGGAGGTTTGTCAACGGAATATCGGGGGAGGTTCCTGATAAACCATCGGACACAGAAAAACCCCCGCTCCTCAGATGCGGAGCGGGGGAAGAAAACAATGGATCAGCAGACGATATTGAGCAGACGGCCCGGAACGAAGATCAGCTTGCGCACGGTTGCACCGCCGACCAGATTGCGGACGGTCGGGTTCTCCAGCAGCTTCTCACCGTCGGCCTGCGTGAGATTCGCCGGGACCATGATGCGCGCGCGCACCTTGCCCTTGATCTGAACAGCGATCTCGACCTCGTCGGCGACGAGCTTGTTCTCGTCGTAGGTCGGCCACTTCTGCGCGTAGATCGGCTCGCCGAAGCCGCAGGCCTCCCACATCTCCTCGGTGATGTGAGGGGCGACCGGGTTCAGGCAGAGCAGCAGCGCCTTGAGCTCGCCGTGGGAGACCTTGCCGTTGGTGTAGAGGTCATTGACGAACGCCATCATTGCGGCGATGCCGGTGTTGAACTTCATGCGCTCGTAGTCGTCGGTGACCTTCTTGATCATCGCGTTGACCGGGACCTCCATCTCCTTGCGCACGGTCTCTTCGCCCGTGAGCATATCCTGCAGGCGCCACACGCGCTCCAGGAAACGGCGGCAGCCGCGCGCACCCTCGGTCGACCACGGGATTGCCTGATCAAACGCGCCCATGAACATCTCGTACAGGCGGAAGGCGTCCGCGCCGATCTCGGCGATGGTCTCGTCCGGGTTGATGACGTTGCCGCGGGACTTGGACATCTTCTGGTTGTCCGGGCCGAGGATCATGCCGTGGCTGGTGCGCTTCTTGTAGGCCTCCTTGTTCGGGATCGCGCCGATATCGTAGAGGAACAGGTTCCAGAAGCGGGAGTAGAGCAGATGCAGCGTGGTATGCTCCATGCCGCCGTTATACCAGTCGACCGGCAGCCAGTACTTGAGCTCCTCCCAGCGGGCGAGGTCGGTATCGCAGTGCGGATCGGCATAGCGCAGGAAGTACCAGCTGGAGCCGGCCCACTGCGGCATGGTATCCGTCTCGCGCTTGGCGGCGCCGCCGCAGCACGGGCAGGTGGTGTTGACCCAGAAATCGATCTTGGACAGCGGGGATTCGCCGGAATCGGTCGGCTCGTAGTTGTCAACCTCCGGCAGCAGCACCGGCAGATCCTTCTCCGGCACCGGCACCCAGCCGCACTTCTCGCAGTAGACCAGCGGGATCGGCTCGCCCCAGTAGCGCTGACGGGAGAAGACCCAGTCGCGCAGCTTGAAGTTGACCTTCTTCTCGCCCACGCCCTGCTCGGTCAGCCACTGGGTGATGGCCTTCTTCGCCTCGGCAACGGACAGGCCGTTGAGGAAGCCGGAATTCACCATCACGCCCTCTTCGACGTCGGTGTAGGCAGCCTTCTGCACATCCTCACCGCCGGCGACGACCTCAATGATCGGCAGGCCAAACTTGGTGGCGAAATCCCAGTCGCGGGTATCATGAGCCGGGACGGCCATAATCGCGCCGGTGCCGTAGGTGACCAGCACGTAGTCGGAGATGAAGATCGGGATATCCTTGCCGTTGACCGGGTTGATCGCGCGGATGCCCTTAAGCTCCACGCCGGTCTTGTCCTTGGCCAGCTCGGTGCGCTCGAAGTCGCTCTTCTTGGCGGCGGCCTCACGGTAGGCGAGGATGTCCTCCCAGTTGGTGATGCGGTCCTTCAGGGTATCGACGACCGCATGCTCCGGGGCCACGACCATGTAGGTCGCGCCGAAGAGCGTATCCGGGCGGGTGGTATACACGCGCAGCTTGAGATCGCTGTCGGCGATGCAGAAGTCCACCTCGGCGCCCTCGCTGCGGCCGATCCAGTTGCGCTGCTGGATCTTGACCTTCTCGATGAAGTCAACGTCGTCAAGGCCGTCGAGCAGCTTCTGGGCATACTTGGTGATCTTGAGCATCCACTGGCTCTTCACGCGGCGGATAACCTCCGCGCCGCAGCGCTCGCACTTGCCGGCGACGACCTCTTCGTTCGCCAGACCGCACTTGCAGCTCGGGCACCAGTTGACCGGCATCTCGCTCTTGTAGGCCATGCCGTGCTTGTACAGCTGCAGGAAGATCCACTGGGTCCACTTGAAGTAGTTCGGGTCGGTGGTGTCGACCTCACGGCTCCAGTCAAAGGAGAAGCCGATGCGCTGGAGCTGCTGGCGGAAGCGGTCGACATTCTTCTTGGTCACCTTCGCCGGGTGAACCTTGTTCTTGATAGCGAAGTTCTCCGTCGGCAGGCCGAAAGCATCCCAGCCCATGGGGTAGAGGACGTTGTAGCCCTCCAGACGGCGCTTGCGGGCGATGATATCCATCGCGGTGTTGGAGCGCGGATGGCCCACGTGCAGGCCCGCGCCGGAGGGATACGGGAATTCGATCAGGCCGAAGAACTTCGGCTTGCTCTTATCCGTCTTCGCCTCGAAGCAGTGCGCCTCGGCCCATTTCTTCTGCCACTTCAGCTCAATGTGTTCGGGATTGTAGATGGTGCTCACAGGAATTACCTCCTCGCGGGCTGCGCCCGCATCTTATTCGGTCTGTGCCCGAGGCTGCTTTTATGGGAATAAGAAAAGCGCCCCTGCACGATGTGCACAGGGGCGCCTGAACATCAAGCGCGGTACCACCCTGATTCGGCTGTCGCAGACAGCCCTCAGCGGCCAAAGCCATGGCCTTTCACGGAGCCAACCCGCCGCGGACTACTGCGCTGTTCATCCGCGAGGCTCGGGGAGGAGATATCCGCATGCCGACCCGCCGGCTCACAGCACCCGCCGGCTCTCTGAAGGCGTCCTCATACGGTTGATTCCCGTCATCGCATTTGGTATTGAAACTCCGTTTATTGTATCCAATCCGCCGAAGAAAGTCAAGTCAATTGCGCGTTTTCCTCGCCTGAAATAGCGCGCGGCATGGGCGGGGCATTAGGTCTTGAAAGGGAAAACCGGTCATGCTATAATATATAGGTATATGCGTATGAATCAGAAACAGCCGTACAAGAGAAAGGTGATATAGGATGAAGAAGACGCCGTATATTCTGCTGCTGGCGGTCATGCTGCTGGCAGTTCTGCTGCTGGTTCCCTCTCCCGCGCTCATGGAGGAATGGACGCCGGATCTGAGCAAGTTGACGAAGATCCCGCTGGATGCGCCTGCGGGTTATCCGCCGGACCCGGATGGCTACCTCTCCGAGTATGCATACGAGGATCCGACCATCAGCATCCGGATTGAGTCCACCCGTTACTGCGAGACGACGGTGTACGTTGCCCGCGTGAAGATCGCGGACGCCTCCCAGCTGCGCACGGCGCTGGCCGGCCCCTACGGCGCGCAGCGCACGGCGATCGCCTCCAAGCTGGCCAAGCGCGTGAATTCTGTGCTGGCGATCAACGGCGACTACTATTCCTTCTTTGATTCCGGCCTGATCACCCGTCAGGGCGTGACCTACCGCAAGCGTTCCAATGTGGACCTTGACGTCCTGATCATTGACAAGAATGGCGATTTCCATGTGGTTAAGGAGCTGGACAGGGATACGCTGATCGCTGCGGATGAGGCGATGGGCGGCTCCGTGGAGAAGGGCGGCAACATCGTTCAGGCCTTCTCCTTCGGCCCGGCGCTGGTGGAGAACGGCGAGCGCGCGCATGACGTCTTCAGGCGCGCGGACGGCGGCGCGACCATCAACGCGCAGCGCATGGCGATTGCGCAGGACGGTCCGCTGTCCTATGTGCTCGTCTGCTGCGAGGGCGAGGATTCCGGCGAGTCCAAGGGTCTGACGCTTGAGGAGTTCGGTCAGTTCGTCATCTCCCTTGACGTGGAGACGGCGTATAACATGGACGGCGGCGGATCCACGCACATGATCTTCCAGGGCGAGAAGGTCAACAACCTGACGACCCAGAAGAGCCGCGGCGTCGCGGATATCATCTATTTCACCTCCGGCGTGGCCAAATGATGGGAGTATATGAACCATGAACCTTGTACCCTTTGATTATCAGCTGCCCTTCGGCGCCACATGGTACGGGCTGGCTGCGGCGCTGAGCGCGCTGTGCGCCTTCCTGCTCTATGGGGCGATCCGCAGGAGATCCGGCGCGGCGGGCGCAGATGATCTTGTCCCCTATAAGATGGCGCTGGCGTGCATCCCTGCGGCGCTGGTCGGCGCGAGGCTGTCGTACTGCCTGCTGCGCATCAGCTATTTCGTGTATGATGTCGGGCTGCTGCAGGCGTTCAATACCCGCACGGGCGGCTTCCTGCTCTACGGCGCGGTGTTCGGCGCGATGGGCGCTGCCGTGCTCGTGGCGAAGAGGGAGAAGCTCTCCGCAGTCGGTGTGCTGGATGACCTTGCCGCGCCCGGCATGCTGGCGATCATGATCTGCCGTCTGGCTGAATGCACCACCACGGAGGGCGTGGGCGCGTGGATGGAGAACGAAGCGTTTATGCGCTTCCCGATCGCCGTGATGAACGAGTGGGAGGAGTGGCAGCTGGCCGTCTTCCTGCTGGAGGCGCTGGTCGCCGCGGTGATTCTGGCTGTTCTGCTTGCCCGCCGGTATGCGCGCGGCGAGAGGATCATGACGGCGCTGCTGCTGTATGCCGCCTGTCAGGTGGTGTGCGAGAGCCTGCGGATGGACAGCTGCCTCCGCTTCGGCTTTGTGCGCGTGTCGCAGGTCATCTCCGCGTTTGTGATTCTCGCGGTTCTCGTGATCCGCTCTCGCCGCTGTGAGGGATCGAAACGGCTGGCTGTGCGCGTGCTGGTGCTGCTGGCATGCGCCGGCGCTGTGGGCGGCCTGGAGTGGGCGCTTGACAAGACCGAGGTGAGCAACGTTCTGCTCTATATCGTGATGGCTGCCGTCAGCGCGGTGATGATTGTCAACGCGATGGGCTGCGGCAGGCAGGATGACACGAAGGCAAACGCGGAATAACCATCCGCTGCGGTGGGAACATGGACGATCCGGTCAACGGGAAAGGAACGCTGTATGAAAAGATTAATGATGCTGGCTGCGCTTGTTCTGCTGCTCGGCGTCGCTGCCTGCGCGGCGGCGGAGCCTGTAACAGGCATGGGCCTGACCTTTGACTCCGGGGATACGCATATTGACTTCGGCGACGTGAGGATCGAGGACGACCGCTTTGACGAGATCGTCGCGCTGCTGGATCAGCTGCCGAACCTGACCTCTGCGGATATGTACGCCGGCTCGATGAAGACCAGCACCTATGAGGTTCTGGCTGAGCGGTACCCGAATGTCCGCTTTGGCTGGACGGTGCGCGTGGGCGATCATCGCGTCCGCACTGATGCGACGGCGTTCTCCACGCTGCATGATCCGCTCAAGGATAAGCCGCACTATAACGAGTCCTTCAAGGGGCTGAAGTTCTGCAAGGACCTCAAGGCGCTGGATATCGGGCACAACGAGATCAATGACCTGAGCTTCCTGAGCGAGCTCACGGGGCTCAAGGTGCTGATCCTTGCGTGCAATGATATCAAGGATATCTCCGTGATCGCCCAGATGAAGGAGCTGGAGTATCTGGAACTGTTCACCAACCCGATCACCGATATTACCCCCATTGCGGAGCTGACCAATCTGCGCGACCTCAACCTGAGCAACCTGAAGATCGACGACCTGACCCCGCTGTATGACCTGCCCAACCTCGAGCGTTTCCGCCTGTGCATGAACAATATTCTGACGGATGAGCAGAGGGCGGAGTTTGAGGCGCAGTATCCGGACGTCATCATCGGCTGGAAGGATCATCCCACCGGCGAGGGCTGGCGCGATCACCCGAATTACGACGTGATCTCCCGCGTGTTCAGGGGCGGCGTCTATGAGCCGTTTGCCAGCAGGGAAGAGAATCAGCAGAGGCTGGCGTCGGGCGAGTACGACTGATTCCGCACATAATATGCAAAGAAAAAGGGCGCTTCCGGATGGAAGCGCCCTTTATGGTTTTCAATGGATTATTCGGCGGAGGGGAGAGCGCGGACAAACACCCCGATGAGATACCGGAGGAATGCGGCGAGGATGGCGATGTACACCACATAGAGCAGCCAGATGGAGATATCTGCACGGTCCAGCGCAAACTCCAGAATGACGACGGGGATCGTCGCGAGGATGGAAGCGATCAGCACGCCGCGGACATTCCGCTTGCCTCTTGCGATATAGAGCATCGCGCCGATCACCAGCAGGAGCGCGAGAATCTGCTGCGCCTTGGTGAAGCCCCAGATCATATGGCGATCCTTGCGCAGGCTCTCCATGAGGATCTGCGTGACGCCGTAGAGCAGCAGGAACGCACAGACGCGGCTGCCCGTGGCCAGGCGGACCTTCCTTGCGGCGGCCCAGCGCGGCAGAAGCAGAATGCAGGCGAGGATGATCAGAGCGACGACAGCCTCGATCAGGCTGACGTTCAGCCGGACGGCAAAGCCCATGCGCCGGGACAGGATGCCGCTGAAGCCCACGCTGGGGCCATGGCCGATCTGGGCAAAGGCCTCTGAAAGGCGCGCGCCGGCGACAAACAGCGGAGCGGCGACGGGGGCAAGCCGCGCCCCCTCCGGCGCGAACCGGCCGGCCAGCAGGATCCCCAGCAGCGCGCCGGTCATGGCCATGCCGCCGTCCCACAGGCGGAGCGCCGCCAGACGGGAATACCATTCGGGATTGTAATACGCCGTGTCAGCTGCGCAGTACAGCAGGCGGGCAAGCAGGATGCCCAGCGCCAGCGCACAGGCGAACCAGCGCAGCGCGGCAGCCAGCGCCGTCTCCCTGCGATGCAGCACATAGGACGCCGCCCATGCGAGCAGCGCGGAAACAGCGAGCCCCGTGCCGTAGGGCAGGAACTGAACGGACGGAGCCGGGAGCTCCCCGCCGGTATAGAGCGCGTCGCCGGCCTCCCAGAGGATCTGCCCGTCCGGTACGGCAAAGCACAGCACCAGAAGCAGCAGCGCGCACAGCGCAGCCGCGATACCAGACTTCATGAAATGCATCCTCCTTGCGATCAGTCGGGCGCGACCGCGCTGACGACATACAGAATGTCGCTCTGCTCGCGCTCGGTCTTCTTGCTCTTGCCGCCGATATACTCTCCATTGAACATCAGCACGCTGGAGTTGCCGCCGTCCAGATTATAGGACTGCTGCATGTTCAGCTTCGCAGAGATGTCGCGCATGGTCTTGTGCGTCGCGACCGGGCAGTAGATGAAGGCGTAGGAAAGCGGGCCGACCTGCGCCACGGCGGAGCGGGCCCTGTACTCGTCCGGGACGAAGTAATAGTCCTTCTTGAGGCGCACGGCTTCGCCGTCGATGACCAGACCCGGGCCGAAGGAGAAGGCGTTGATGATCTTCCCGCCGCCGTCGATGAAGGCCTGAATCTCTTCCTTCTTATTCTCGCTCGTATAGATGTGGAAGTCGCCCTTGTCGTCGATGATGAGCACATCCTTCACCGGGTCGGGTTCGTTGCGGTACTCCTGCCCCTGGCGATAGATGAAGATGTTGCGCGTACGCTGGACGTAGAATTCGCCGTTGAGCATGAGCACGGCGTTCATCTGCCTGCCCATCTCGGATGGGAGCGCGGTGACGTTCTCGTTGGGGCGGCCGGCGGTGACAGTGCGGAACTGCGTCGGGCTCTTCACGGTGAAATAGGCCACATAATAGTCGGAGCCCTGGAAGTTGCCGGTCTCGATGCGGACGTCAAGGCTGTCGTCGTGATAGGTGGTCTCCGTGAATCCCGCCGGATCCGCCGGATAATTCTCAAAGTAGATATCCAGCGGCAGGTCATAGGCATTCTCCTCGGCAAGCGCCGTACCGAGCAGGAGCAGCAGGAGGCACAGCAGGCAGATTGTACGTTTCATATCCATTCCCTTTCCATATTCCTAAGTGATATCAGGCGATGACTGCGCGGGTCAGCCGCGCATCGGGGAGTATCCATACACTCTTCTAATCATAACACATCTGCGCGTCAGATGCAATGAAGCAAACGGCTGACACACTGTGACGACGCGTATTTCGGCATGCGACGGGGCTGCCAAAAAGAAATTTCAGAAATATGTAAAAAGGGGTTGCAAAATCGGACGAGATCTGCTAAAATACTATTCGTTGCCGATGCTGATGTAGCTCAGCAGGTAGAGCGCATCCTTGGTAAGGATGAGGTCACCGGTTCGAATCCGGTCATCAGCTCCATATGAAACCGCCTTCGCTTATAGACAGCGAGGGCGGTTTTGCTATATATCATTTTGATAGAACGCCCCTTTTCAAGGAAAAAATCACCGGTTCGAATCCGGTCATCAGCTCCAGCTAAAACGCCTTCGTGAGAACAACTCGCGAGGGCGTTTTTCTTTGTATTATTGGATTTTTTGAGGGTCTGTCCTGTGAGGGGCGGGCCCTTTTTGCGTATCAAGGGATGACCTCGTTCAGAAAATCGGGGGATTTGTCAGCGATTGTGTCAGCTTGGGGCGAAAAACAAGCCCGGTTTTTCCTTATACCGTATAGGTTTTTTGAAGGGCGGGCGTGTCAGCGATCGTGTCAGCTGCAAGGCCGTAGACGCTGGCGATGGGTGCTGCTGTATTCTGGCGCTCATGACGACCTTTGACGTAGTGCTTGAGCGTCATGGCGGCAGTTGTATGCCCCGCTGCTGCCTGCGCCTGTTTGATGTCCTTGGTCGTGTCGTACAGGTCGGTGAGCACCGTTGTGCGGAAGCGGATAGGGGAAATAGGCTCGTCAAAGCCCGTCTCCTTTCGGATGCGTTCGCACATGCGGCGCACTTGCGTATAAGACAATGGATCCTTGCCGCCCAGTATGAACTCGTCAGCCGGCGTGTCAGGCAGATACATGATGATCTGCCCGACGAGATCGAGGGTGCGGTTGCTGGCCTGTGTCTTGGTCTCCTTGATCTGCGGTAGATTGCGGTCGGGATGCGTGACAGCGCGGCAGATATGGAGCAGCTGCTGCGCTTTGTCGACGTCTTCGCCCTTGAGACCGAGCACCTCCTCCAGCCGAAGAGGATGCAGCGCCTGAAGCGCCAGATAGGCCTTATCCATAGGGTGGCTCAGCTTGCCGATATTCTGGACAAGGAAACGCATCTGCTCGACGGTGTAGGGTTTGGTGGGCTTGCTTGCGCTGCCGGTAATGCGGATGCTGCGCGAGTGCAGCGGGTTCTTTGTGATAAGACCATCTTCTATTGCCTGCTGGAAGATCATGTTGAGGATGACTTTGGCCTTTGCCTTCGTCTGCTTGGCGCCGGACATGCTGTTGAACATGTTCTGTACGTCAGCGGTGTCGATCTCCTCGATGTTCTTTCCTTTGAATGCGGGACAGATGTGCAGATGGAGATTGCGCTCGTAGGTATTGGCAGTGACCTGCGCGATGTTGGGCTTTGAGAATACTTCGAACCATTGCCTGGCATAGGTCTTGAAGTCATGCCCTGCCGCAGGTGAAGAACCGTGCTGCTCTGGCTGCCCGGCGGGCTGACTGCTCAGATAGGCGTGGATGATATGATCGGCGTATTCCTGCTCGCTGTTTCCGCAGATCCAGCGCTTGACGCCGTTGATGATGATTGCCCGTTTGATCCGTTTGGATTTTGCCATGTCGGTTTCTCCTTCCGGCATGTCAGTGCGGGATGCTGTGAGGTTGTCAAGGGGCAGCTGCTGCAGCACGTCGTCCACAGCCCTCTTGATGATGGACTGCAGACCGGCGTTGTTCAGCATAAAATAGTCTTCGACAGTCTCGCTGCCGCTCCTGCTGTTGGGGAGGGATTTGGTGTGATTCAATCAGGTCGCTCCTTGCTGTGATCAGATAGAGAGGCGGGGCTTTGCCTGTCTCTCTCCATTACAGCGATTCTCGAACGGTGAAAAAAGTGGGGATGCGGATGATTGGTGTCTCCTTGAGTATGCCGTATCTTTTCAGCGTAAACATCCCGGCAGTCAGCGGGATGATCGACAGGCCTGTGTATGAGCCCGGATTTCTCCGGGACATACGCGGGCTTTTTGCTTTTTTGGGCGATTTCAGAGGCAGACGCCTCTTTGATATAGATCGCAGAGCGCAGGCTGAACGCACAGGGTACAGCCTGCGTTTTCTGCCCGTTTTTCTTGATTGCTGAATCAGAAAAACGGATACGAACGGTATGCCGCGGCCAAATCCCTGTGGGCGCAAGCCAGTTATGTTTTGTATGTTCAGAAGTCTATGTTTTGAAGGGAGAATGCATCGATGTGCAAGGCCAGCAGCGAGATCATTGCCAAGGTACAGGAGCTGATGGAGCTCAGACGTCTGTCAGAGGAGCTGGAGGCGGAGATTGATGCGCTTCAGGAGGCTGTGAAGAGCTTCATGGGCAGCGACGAGACCATGATTGCCGGCGCATTCAGGGTCAGCTACAAGAGCGTGACCAGCAGCCGATTGGACAGCGCCGCGCTCAGGCGCGAGCTTCCTGACGTCGCAGCGCGCTATATGAAGCAGACTACGACAAGGCGCTTCAGCGTGAACTGAACCATGCTGCACACAAAAGGAAAAGGCCAGCGGCTCCTGCACAGCCGCTGACCTCAGAACCACACCACACACGGGGGATGTCTCTATTCCAGGGCATCCCCTTTTTTGTTGTCAAGAGATAAGGAGGATGCATATGAATTCTTACTTTGGCCGTCACGCGATCATCACCATCGAATCCACCGGCAGCTTTATCACCATCAAGACCTATGATGCGCTGCATGGCAGCAGTATGCGCATGTACCTTTCCTCGGACAGGCTCTATCGCTGGATCGACAGTGAGGCGCAGCATGCGTTTCTGGAGCACGACTGCGGCAGCTTCGTGATCATGCGCCGCGTGAGCAGGGAGAAGATTTTTGTGCGTCTGACGTGGCTGTACAGCGATGGCTGCTGCGGCGTCCATGGATATACGCAGGATTTCGATCTGCGCTGCGACGATCTCATGCCCGCGCTGATCACCGGGAATCGCATCAGGAGGCTTGTCCTGCTGGACAGCAGTGCGCGGCAGGCGCAGATCACGATCACCAATGGCGCACACCGCCAGATCGGAAAGCTGGACAGGCTGCAGAGACGCGCGCTGAGCAAGGCGATGCGCGACAGCTTCAGATGGAAGGATTCCTGTCTGTGTCTCTATACCGACTGGGGCAGCGACTTTTCGTTCGTTGAGCAGAAGATGAGCGGCGGTCTGTGCCTGCACAACACGCGCGTCCCGGGCAAGGATGGCAGGATGCACAGCAGGCTGTACTATCAGGTGCACACCTGAGGTGAAGGTATTGTTCAGAAGAAATATGCCGCGGTCCCGGATCATGGGGCTGCGGCTTTTGTGCGTTGAGGAGGAACAGCATATGATGGATTTGTTTCAGATCATTACGGATCGCATTGTTGACGAACTTGAGCGGGGCACGATCCCTTGGCAGAAGCCGTGGAGCGGAGCGCAGGGAGCGATCAGCCACACGACGGGCAGGCGCTACAGTCTGCTCAATCAGATGCTTCTCGGCTGCCGCAGCGGGGAGTTCATCACATTCAAGGAGGCGCAGCGCGAGGGCGGGCACATCAGAAAGGGGGAGAAGGCGAGCATGATCGTCTTCTGGAAGTTCCTTGAGAGCGCGAAAAAGGATGATCAGGGCACGTTGATCTGTGATGCTGACGGGAAGCCTGTGATGGAGCAGGTGCCGTTTCTGCGGTATTACAACGTCTTCCACATTGATCAGTGCGAGGGCATTCGTCCCCGGTTTGCTGAGGAGACGACGCCCGGTGCGCATCTGTCTCCCGACGAAGCCGCAGAGAGCATCGTCAGGGACTATATCCATCGCTCGGGCGTCAGGCTGACCATACGGTACAGCGACCGCGCATTCTACAGCCCTGCGGCAGACTGCGTCACTGTGCCGGAGCTTGCGCAGTATACCAGTACAGCCGAGTATTACAGCACGCTCTTCCATGAGCTGACGCACAGCACGGGGCACAGCAGCCGCCTGAACAGGATCGGCGGGAGCGAGGGCTTTGGGTCGGAGGCTTACTCCAGGGAGGAGCTGGTCGCTGAGCTGGGGGCTGCGTATCTTGTGCAGCATGCAGGGCTGGAGACGACGGAGAGCTTCCGCAACAGCGCGGGGTATATCCAGTCGTGGCTGAAGGCGCTCAGGGATGATAAGCGGCTGATCGTTTCTGCCGCTGGAAGAGCGGATAAAGCTGTGGCGATGATCCTGAACACTAATGATGCTGTAAAGGAGGCATAACGATGGGAGACAATTTTCTCTGGATATCCGGCAATACGCTGGCCCAAATGCGTTTGCTGATTGAAGGTGCAATCGTGCTGTTTGAGAATGAAGCCTCGACGCTTCTGCACTTGGCTGTAACAAACAAGCAATACAGCGCATCAGGAGCCTTTGATACCATTGGAACTGCGATCTACAATCTGCGCAAGCATATCTGCGATATGCAGGCCGCACATACAAGAGAAGTGCTGCGCGAGTGCGCAGACGATCAATCTGTGCAAGACCACAGCACCGGGTCTGAATCAGCAAACGCCAGATGAAGTAGCTTAGGCACAGACTTGTATCAAGGACTTGCATCGTCGCGACGATATAAGTCTGCTCACGTTCTTCTCAGGTTGATTATAAGCGCGGTACTTGATGGAAAAAAAGCCGCATGATATAATCGACGCATGAAGGAGCTGGGAGCATGAGCAACAACAAGAATCTGACAATCCGCAACAGCACGGCTGAATTCCTGATTTTTGAGACGCAGGCGCAGGCTGATTCTATCGAGGTTCGCTACGAAGACGAGACGCTTTGGCTGACGCAAAAGATGATGGCGGCTTTATTCAGCGTCAATGTGCCGACCATATCAAAGCATTTGCAAAATGTCTATGAAGAAGGCGAGCTCGATGAGTCTGCAACTGTTTCCAAAAAGGAAACAGTTCAAAATGAAGGCTCGAGAAGTGTGACCCGCCAGATTACTTACTACAATCTGGATGCTGTCATCTCAGTAGGCTATCGCGTTAATTCCATCCGGGCAACTCAGTTCCGTCGCTGGGCAACTCAGGTTCTGCGGCAGTATGCCATCACTGGCTACGTACTGGATCGCAAGCGCATGGAAAACGGTGCGTTCCTTGGCGAAGATTACTTCGAGCGCCTGCTTGAAGAGATCCGCGAAATCCGGTTGAGCGAAAGGCGCTTCTATCAGAAGGTCACAGACATCTTTTCCACCAGCATTGACTACGATCGTCATGCACCGACAGCGAAGAGATTCTTTGCCGCTGTGCAGAATAAGCTCCATTTTGCCATCACCGGTAATACTGCCGCTGAGCTGATCGCAAGCCGTGCAGACAGCACCAAGGAGCACATGGGACTGTTTTCCTGGGAAAAGTCGCCCGACGGCAGGATTCTCAAATCCGACGTGAGTATCGCCAAGAACTATCTGGCAAAGGATGAGCTGGAAGCACTCGGACGCCTTGTGAACTCCTTCCTTGATCTCGCAGAGGACTTTGCCAGAAGAAAGGTCCCGATGACGATGGAGGACTGGGCAAAGCGGCTGGACATGTTCCTGCAGCTGACCGGACGCGAACTGTTGACCAGTGCGGGATCAGTTTCTGCCGCCAGTGCAAAAGCGTTTGCTGAAAGTGAATTTGAAAAGTATCGCATCACGCAGGATCGCCTGTACAAGAGCGACTTTGATCAGTTCCTTGAAGAGGCGTCAGGCAAAGAATGATATCGAATTCTCTCCAATCCAATCAAATGAAGGCCGAAAGGCCTTTTTCTTTTGCTGTAAAACCAAACACTTGATCCTGTGGACAGAACGACAGCAGTTCTTTATTTATTGTAAACTCAAACAACTGCTTGCCTTTACGTTTATTATGCGGCCCGAACCGCGCTCCGGTGGCGCGTCGGGCTGCTGTTTTCGTAAAGGCAATCAGTTGTGACCTTTCATTGACAAAGGAGGATATATCATGATCTACGGATACGCGCGTTGTTCAACCAACGAAGACAGACAGGACATCAACAGACAGATCCGCGAACTGAAGGCAGCAGGAGCAGAGGAAGTGATATTTGATTACGAACATGGCGATGCGAAGGTTAAGCAGAACCTCGGTATGCTGCTGGACAGAGCGGAAGAGGGCGATACGATCACCACGCTGGAGGTGAGCCGCCTGACCAGAAGCACGCAGCAGCTTTGTGAGCTGATTGAGATCATCAAAATAAAGCGGCTTCGATTGGTCATTGTCGGGAGCATCACCGTCGACTGCCGCAATGGACAGATCGATCCGATGAGTCAGGCGTTCATCCAGATGAGCGCGGTCTTCTCCGAACTGGAGCTGTCTATCATTCGCGCCAGGGTGAGGAGCGGCATGCAGAATGCGAAAGCGAAGGGGAAAAGAGTTGGAAGGCCGCCAATCACAAAGGATGATATCCCTGCCGTATTCTATAAGCATTATCCGACATATGCGGCAGGGAAGATGAACATCAGCGAGCTGGCGAGGGTGTGCAGCCTGAGCAGACCGACGGTGTATAAGTATCTGAAGATGATCCAATAAGCCGCCTCAGAATAAACAATCTCCCCGCCCGCTGCCTCCCAGAAGGGCAGCGGCGCGGGGAAAATGATGTATTCGTATGCCGTTTCAATTCGTACAGACATATATAAAATATTATGACATCATAATAAATGAACGCTGAATTTCTCTCGTGTTTTCAAGTATCTGTTTTTCGTATTGGTGAAGAAAAAACCGGGAAATTCGAACTCATTCTGCTGCGCATCAGGGAATTTTCCTTCGGTTATTTTATTATGATGACAGAATAGAATTAAACTCTGGAATTAATTCGGATTTACCCTGTTCTTTTAAGGAAGCATCCTGAATTTCCTTGCAATATATAGATTTTTTAAGAATTCTTGATTTTCTGGCAATCAAGATTCAAGCCATGCACAGAGTATTTCCCGCATTCGTAAACTTGGCAAATACAGCTTCACCGCACGACCGTTTCGAATTGCGCTTCGCCATATCCACTGAAGCATTGCCGATAGAGCAAACACTTCACAATCCAGTGTTAGTCCATGATCGCAAAACCATGCGAAGATCATTGGATTCTCATAGACGTTAACCGCGTAAGCCAAACAGGTTCGATCACCGAACTCATTGGTGGCTTTAGCATTAAACGGTACAAATGCGGTTTTGAATCCTTTGACTACGTTTGTTTCGCTTCCGGGCTTATCCTTGAACGTTGACCACATACAGTGATCCACACTCGATCGGCAGTATGTCAGAAAGAACGAACGGATATTCCTTATGACTTGACGCCGCTCGACGGCATGCCTTGCTGATGTCCAGAATGAGGCAGACAATGCGTTTCTCTTTTCGCCGCAATGATTGTATTTTCCGCTGTAGATGGATAGCAGTCTCTTGATCTCCTGTTTCTTTGGCGTGAGATCTGCCTCTCCCATTTGTATGCGGCCATTAGTGATAAACGCTTTGCGCCAGCGCATTCCGTGCATACGCATGTAGTAGCACAGATGGCTGGCTTCAAACAAGAACGTCATCACAATGATATTAGGCGTCGACTTAAGTACATCTATCGGCATTAAATCTAAAAGCTGGCTGTCACGGCAGATAAACAATCTGCCTGCGTCAGCCAGCTTTTTGATATCCAGATATCGCTGAGGACAGTTTTCGGCAATCCACGTCACTTTGTTTGTTGCGGCATCGACCTCCAGCAGGCCGGCACGTAAGACCCTCAGATCATCGGCATTCAGATTCTGTACCGGACGTATGACTTCCAGCGCTTCATCAAGAATCAGTGTGTAGTTCCACTTCCTGAGGTTGTCTATATCTGCTGCTGTCGGTATCCATTGACTAAGAAGTGCGTGTGTGGTGGCGACATTTTTTCCTTGAGAGATAATCTTTTTCAGGTCACTCATCTTGCTGAATGTACCATTCGGCTCTACGAAGTGAAGTGTGGGACAGCTATTTTTGATGCGAATATCTTCATTCAAAAACGGCGTTGCGAAGATGAATCTTCGCTGCTGGCTGCGGTTCATATGGTTGATTGCCCATGTTGTTTTACCGCCTCCCATGATCGAATCAATGATCAGATTCATGATAGTTCTCCTTTCGGATGAGAATCGGAAGAGCATAAAACGGGCTGCGTCTTATCTCTTCATCACGGCGATTCTCGAAAGGTGAAAATTTTTCGACGGTGAAAGCAACATGTAAGGGAGTGAGATCATGTGCAGACGCCTCAAAGGCTTCTTCGGGAACAAGAAGCATCAGGGTGCTGCTCGCGGCTGGTCGGGAACAGGAGATCCGTTAAACGTTGTGACAGTCTCAACATGACCATTATTCGATATATGTTCCTGAATGAAAAGGGGTTGAACCATATACAGAGTTTCCATAATCCCGACAAAAAAGATGGAAGGCAGTTCATGACTGTCTTCCATAGGGGAGGGTTCGGAACAGCATCTGTGCAGGATGCTGCTCCGAGCCCTCGTTTGATATGCGGGGGATCTGTTTTTCGCGGGGGTATTGTTTTGCCTCGCTTCGCTCGGCGAAGGAGGGCGAAGCGGGTTGGCAATAATCTTGGCGTTGACGGGTATTGCATGGTATAATATGATATCTTGCTGCACATCGTTCGATGAATGAAGGAGGAGATGGCTGTGCCGTTTATTACCCATAAAAGAGATGACGGCGATTATCAGAAACTGAAAGATCATATTTATGGTGTGGCGCAGATGGCAGAAGCCTTCGGAGCTCCTTTTGCTGCGGATAAACATGCCAAGCGCGCAGGCCTGCTTCATGATATTGGAAAATACAGTGCTGCAGCGCAGGACAGACAGCGTGACCCGGAACATACTTCTCCGGTAGATCATTCTACGGCTGGTTTGCAGATCGCAATGCAGATGAAGGATCTGCATACAGCGCTGGCTGTTGCAGGGCATCACGGTGGATTGCCCGACTTCGGAAATCGCGTATCGAAGGACGATGGAACCTTGATGGCCAGGGTTCAGAAGAAACTGACCGGGACGATGGATGCATCGCTATGGAGAACAGAGATCGGGGTTACGGCTGAAGATGCGCTCCCTGGTTGGCTGAAAGAGATTCCTCCAGCGTCTCAGGGTTTTGCGAACGCGCTGTATACGCGGATGCTGTTCTCCTGCCTTGTTGATGCTGATTATCTGGATACCGAAGCCTATATGGAACGCGGTAGTGTGCAGCGCGGTACCGATGCGTCGATGGATCTGCTCTTGAGGAGGCTGGAGGATTATGTGTCGCCGTGGAGAACTCATGCTGAAACGGCATTGAATCAGAAAAGAAACGCTGTTTTGGAACGCTGCTTGAGTGGAGGAAAGGATAATCAGGGACTATATGCGCTGACGATCCCGACTGGTGGCGGTAAGACAGTTTCTTCTCTCGCATTTGCGCTGTCACATGCTGCAAGACGCGGCTTGAGACGAGTGATCTATGTTGTGCCGTATACAAGTATCATCGAGCAGAATGCACAGGTGTTCCGCAGTATTGTCGGCGAAGAGAATGTGCTGGAACACCATGCGAATGCTGAATATGACGACGATGATCAGCGTCTCAGGCTATCTGCAGAGAATTGGGATTCGCCGATTGTTGTGACGACTGCCGTTCAGTTCTTTGAGTCCCTGTTCTCAGCACGTACATCGCGCTGCCGAAAACTGCACAATATCGCTTCCTCTGTTGTTATTCTTGATGAGGCACAGATGCTGCCTGTCTCGTTCCTGCGACCGTGTGTGAACGCGATTGTTGAGCTTGTGCAGCACTATCATGTCACCGCAGTACTTTGCACAGCAACGCAGCCCTCGCTGGATCAGTTTATTCATGCATATGCACCGGAGCTTTGCTGCCGGGAGATTGCGGATGACGTTGATGATCTATACTCCTTCTTCAAGCGCGTGCATTTTAAGCGTGAGAATGAGATGACCGATGAGACCATTGCTGGGTGTCTTTGCGATGAAGAGCAAGTGCTTTGCATTGTTAATGCACGCAAAAGTGCACAGAAGATTTACCATATGCTTCCGCAGGGAGGAAGCTTTCACCTGTCCACGTTGATGACGCCTGAGCACAGAAGCAAGGTGCTGCAGGAGATCAGAGGTCGTTTGAAGGCGGAGCTTCCCTGCCGTGTGATTTCGACGAGTCTTGTTGAGGCTGGCGTTGATCTGGATTTCCCGACAGTGTGGCGCGAAGAGGCAGGGCTGGATTCCATCCTGCAGGCAGCAGGACGCTGCAATCGTGAGGGAAAGCGCTTAGCGCAGGAAAGCGTTGTGCACATTTTCTCCAAAGGCGCTAAGCCGCTGCGTATGTTTGAGCAGAATGTTTATGCGCTGCGGAGGGTGATTGATCGGTATGAAGATATTGCCTCTCCGCAGGCAATCCGGGCGTACTTCAATTTGCTTTTGTCTGTCCACGTAGATGGCTCGTTCGATAAGAAAGACATTGTGGGACTAAGCAATGAGCTTGCCTTTCAGAATATTGATAGGGAGTTTAAGCTCATTGATACGATGACGATTCCTGTGTATATTCCGGCACTGGAGAACAAGGAACTGCTGGCTGCGCTCAGAGAGGGGTGGATATCAAGAAATCTGCTGAGAAAGCTGGGCAGATATGCAGTGAATGTATATCCGCAGCATTTCCGGCAGCTGCAGGAAGCGGGGGCATTGGAGTGCCCTGCCGGGGAGAAGTATGGGATACTGATAGACATACGACACTATGATGATGCATGCGGGCTGGCCTTGGAACCGGAGGCGTGCGATGAGCTGCTATGCATATAGAATAAAGCGGAGGACTGTAGGTGGTCCTCCGCTTTATCTGTGCTGCACACAATGCTATTATTTCAATCCACAGGATATACCTGACATGGACATTATACATATGGTTTAAAAATGTGTCAAACAATTCTATTGAAAATTGTTGCGATCGGCAAGGACGAGTGATATAATATATCATAATAGTCAATGCAGGAGGTGAAATGATTGTCGATCCAAGTGGAAGTCTGGGGGCATGATGCGCTGTTTACACGACCCGAAATGAAGACGGAGCGGGTAAGCTATGACGTCATTACCCCCAGCGCGGCGAGAGGAATCATAGAATCAATATATTTCCATCCAGGATTGCGATGGGTGATTGATCGTATCTATGTGCTGTCGCCTATTCGATTCTCTAACCTGCGCCGCAATGAGGTGAAATCAAAGATTTCTGCGGCCAATGCATTGAGCATTGCCAATGGTACGAGTAAAACGCCGTATCTTGTGACAGCGAATGACATTCAGCAGCGTGCTGCGATGCTGCTGCTGGACGTTCACTATGTCATTGAGGCGCACTTTGTGATGACTGATAAGGCTGGACCATCCGACAATCCCGGTAAGTTTCAGGATATCACAAAGCGCAGGCTGCGCCGCGGGCAGTGCTACAGCCAGCCCTATCTGGGTTGCAGAGAGTGTACTGCACAGGTGCGCCTGTGGGAAGGCGGAGATATCCCGGCGATTGAGGAGACGAGGGATCTGGGTTATATGTTGTATGACATGGATTATTCCAACCTGCAGGATATTCAGCCGATGTTCTTCCGTGCACAGATGGTGAATGGCGTGATCGACCTGAGGGATTGCGAGGTGATCCGATGATTCTTCAGTCGTTAGCGGCGCTCTATGAAGACTTAGCTGCGAAGGGAACATTGGATCTGCCGGGGTGGTCGCCTGTCAAGGTGTCATGGGGTCTTGATCTGTCTCGTGATGGATCCATACAGTATATTGTTCCCTATCAGGAAGAAGTGGAGAGGGGAAAGAAAAAAGTATGGGGCCCCGTGGTGATGAATCTGCCCGCGCCTGTCAAACGAACTGTGGGCATTGATCCTAATTTCCTGTACGATAATTCCTCTTATGTGCTTGGCGTAGATGACAAAGGCAAGCCTGCGAGATCCCGCCAATGCTTTGAGGCCTTTCGACAGAGACACCATGAACTTCTAGATGGTCTGGCACATCCTGCAGCTCAGGCGCTGCTGCGTTTTCTGGATGGATGGTCGCCTGAAATGGCGACACAGCATCCTGTACTCGCTCCGTATATGGAGGAGCTGTGCAAGGGCGTCAACATCATTTTCCTCTTCGATGGCGAAATGCTGCACACCATACCGGAAATCAAGGAGATCTGGCAGTTGCACTTCTCGGATGATGGAGATGCTAAACTGATGCAATGCCTTGTCTATGGCAAGAGGCTGCCTGTGCAGATCCTGCATCCGAGCATCAAGGGCGTGCAGGGCGCGCAGTCGTCTGGCGCTTCGCTGGTTTCATTCAATGCGTCGTCGCTGGAATCTTATGGATGCGATGGCGGTCAGGGGCGCAACGCACCTGTCAGCACGCAGGCTGCTTTCGCCTATGGCGCGGCGCTTAATTATCTGATTGCACATCCGGATCATCATCTGCGTATGGGTGATACAACAGTTGTCTATTGGGCTGAGGGCGGAGAGGAAGCTTATGCAGACTTTCTTGGCAGTATACTCGGAAGCAGTACAATCAGCAATAAAGAGCTGGGTGATACGATTAAGGATATTGCCAAGGGTAAAGCTGCGAACTGGAAGGGTGTCCTGCTGAACCCGGAGAATCGATTCTTCATTCTTGGTCTTGCTCCGAATGCGGCGCGCCTGTCCGTGCGTTTCTTCCTGCATCACGCCTATGGTGATCTGATGAAGAATGTCGTTCGTCATCAGGAGCATTTGGAGATTATCAAGCCTGCGTACGACCAATGGAACGAGCTGTCTGTCTGGTGGCTGCTGAATGAGACAGTCAACCAGAAGTCGAAGGACAAGCAGCCCTCGCCACAGCTGGCCGGCGATCTGGCACGCGCCATCTGGATGGGAACGCCGTATCCGGCGACGCTGTACGAGCAGACGCAGATCCGCATCCGCGCAGAACACAAGGTGACCCGTGGGCGGGCTGCAATTATTAAGGCATACCTGACCAGACAGCCTAATTATACAAACAAGGAGGTCCTGACCGTGTCGCTCAATGAAGAAAGCCGAAGCGCGCCATATCTGCTGGGCAGACTGTTCTCTGTGCTGGAGGCGCTTCAGGAAGAGGCAAATCCTGGTATCAATGCAACTATCCGCGACAGATATTTCAATGCTGCATGCGCGACACCGGTGATTGTATTCCCAACGCTGATTAAGCTCGCTCAGACACATCTGAAAAAGCTGAAAACAGGCAGAAAGATACATTATGATAAGCAGATCGGGCAGATTCTTGCGGCATTGGAGAATGGATATCCCGCCCGTCTGAATCTGCAAGATCAGGGGGTATTCCAGATCGGCTATTATCATCAGACGCAGAAGCGTTTTACGAAGAAGGAGGACGAAAGCAATGGCTGAAGTGATTTCCAATCGTTATGACTTTGTGATCCTGTTCGACGTGGAGAACGGCAACCCCAATGGCGATCCCGATGCGGGCAATATGCCGCGTGTGGATCCGGAGACTGGCTGTGGTCTGGTGACAGATGTATGCCTCAAGCGCAAGATCCGCAATTATGTGGAGACTGTCAAGGAGGACGAAGCAGGTTACGCGATCTATATCAAGGATGGCGTGCCGCTTAATCGCAGCGATGCGATGGCACTGTCTGCACAGGGGCTTAAGGATGCAGAAGCGAAAACGCTCAAGAAGGCAGATCCTGATATCGACCGCAAGATCCGTGACTTCATGTGCAGCCATTTCTATGATATCCGTACCTTTGGCGCGGTGATGACGACGTTCGTGAAGGCTGCGCTTAACTGTGGTCAGGTTCGCGGCCCTGTTCAGCTGGGCTTTGCGCGCAGCGTGGATCCTATTATGCCGCAGGAAGTGACGATTACCCGCGTGGCCATCACAAAGGAATCGGATGCAGAAAACAAGGATACGGAGATGGGCCGCAAGTTTATCGTGCCGTATGGTCTGTATCGTGCTGAAGGATTCATCTCCGCGAATCTGGCCCGCAAGTCCACCGGCTTTACGGAGGATGATCTGGCGCTGCTTTGGCAGGCAATCCTCAATATGTTTGAGAACGATCGCTCTGCGGCACGCGGCAAAATGGCTGTTCGCGAGCTGATCATCTTTAAGCACGACAGCGAGCTTGGCAATGCCCCTGCGTGGAAGCTGTTTGACAAGGTGACGGTAACCCGCAAAGAGGGTGTCCAGCCTGCCCGCAAGTACAGCGACTATGATGTGTGCATTGATACGGACAATCTGCCCGCGGGCGTGATGTGTGTGAGGATGGGTTGATGAATCAGGACCCTCTTATGATCTCTGCGCTGCAGCATTTTGCTTTCTGCAGACGGCAGTGGGCGCTGATCCATATCGAACAGGTGTGGCAGGATAACGCACGGACAATAGAGGGAAATCTGATGCACCGGCGCGCGCATGATGAAAAGCAAGTCGAGAAACGCGGCGACCTGATCATCATGCGCGGGCTGCGTGTGCAGTCTGCCCGGATGAATGTGACGGGCATCTGTGATGTGGTGGAGTTCCACAGGCATCCGACGGGTGTCTGTCTTCCTGACTATGATGGCTTGTGGCTGCCGTATCCTGTAGAGTATAAGCGCGGAAAGCCTAAAGCGCATGACGCTGATGAACTGCAGCTGTGTGCTCAGGCGATGTGCCTTGAGGAAATGCTGCTTTGCGATGTGCCTGAGGGCAGCTTGTATTATGGCGAACCCCATAGGCGTGCCCGGGTGCTGTTCACAGCCGATATGCGTACAAGGGTTGAAGCAATGCTTGCCGAGATGCATCAGTACACACAGCGGGGCTATACGCCCCGACCTTCCCCGACAAAAGGATGCAATGCCTGCTCTCTTAAGGATTTATGTCTGTCGAAACTGCACAAGACACAGAGTGTTGCCAGTTATATCAGACTGTCCATGAAGGAGGATGACGCATGAGAAAGCTCCTGAATACGCTGTATGTGACGTCTGAGAATGGCTACTTGTCGCTTGAGAATGACAATGTGGTTGTCTGGCAGGATGAGGAAAAGAAAGGGCAGTTTCCGCTTCTGATGCTGGAAGGAATCGTCAGCTTTTCCTATAAAGGCGCCAGTCCGGCGCTGATGGGTGAATGCGCCAAGAGAGGGATCTCGCTTTGCTTCATGACGCGGCATGGCAGGTTTCTTGCGCGTGTCTGCGGGGAAGAAAGGGGCAATGTCCTGCTGAGAAAGCAGCAGTATCGTCTGTCGGATTCGCCCGAGCATAGCTGTGCAATCGCCCGGAACTTTATTTATGGAAAGGTCTATAATAGCCGGTGGAGTATCGAAAGGACAGTCAGGGATCATGCGCTGCGCGTATCTGTTGATGAACTGAAAAACGCCAGCCGACATATTGCGGAACAGCTGGAGCCGATTGCTGTGTGCGATGATCTGGATCGACTTCGTGGATTGGAAGGCGTTGCGTCTGCGCAGTATTTCAGTGTTTTTGACCATCTGATTCTCAATCAGAAGGATAATTTCAGGCTTGAAGACAGAAACAGGAGGCCGCCAACCGATCTGGTGAATGCAGCTCTTTCGTTCATCTATGTTCTGCTGGCTCATGATTGTGCCGCTGCACTGGAGAGCGTGGGGCTCGATCCGTATGTTGGGTTCATGCATCGGGACCGCCCGGGAAGAGAGTCCTTGGCGCTGGATCTGATGGAGGAACTGAGACCTGTATGCGCAGACCGACTGGTGCTGACGTTGATCAACACCAAGGAATTGCAAGGCAAACACTTCCAGAAACAGGCGGGAGGAGCTGTCCGATTGACGGATGAGGGACGGAAGAGTGTTCTGGCTGCATGGCAGACGAAGAAGAAGGAAGAGATTACGCACCCCTATTTGAAGGAGAAGATTGCATGGGGGCTTGTTCCCTATGTACAGGCGCTACTTCTGGCACGGCACATTCGGGGAGATCTTGATGGGTATCCTCCGTTTCTGTGGAAATGATGTGATGATATGCTGATTCTTGTGACTTATGATGTGAATACATTGGATGCTCAGGGAAGGCGCAGGCTGCGGCAGGTGGCGAAAGCCTGCATGGCGCATGGACAGCGTGTGCAGAACTCTGTGTTTGAATGTACTTTGGATGCAGCGCAGTTCAAGCTGTTCAGGCATGAACTGATGACCTTGATTGATACTGAAAAGGATAGCCTTCGCTTCTATATCCTCGGAAATAAACCGCAACATAAGGTTGAGCATGTTGGCGCTAAACCCGGATATAGAGCGGATGATGTTCTTATGCTCTGAGCTGGTGCGAACCGGAAGGTATCATCAATACGCTGCAGGTTCGCACCGAGAAATCGGTTTTTTGTGGCTGTCCGGTTATCGGACGGCGTCGAACAGGACTCGTGATACCTGTTCGCTTTGTGCAAAATGCAGCGATTGAAGGGTTTTAGGTTGTTGTGTTTTGCTGTCTCCCTCCACGCGGAGGGAGTGGATTGAAATAGTGGGCAGAAATCCCTTGCTTACCAGCATGTTGTCTCCCTCCACGCGGAGGGAGTGGATTGAAATATGACAGAATGGCGCAGGAAATTGAGAATCGCAAGTCTCCCTCCACGCGGAGGGAGTGGATTGAAATTCCACGATCTCGTCATGCGTCTTTTTGCCAAGATTGTCTCCCTCCACGCGGAGGGAGTGGATTGAAATTTCCGGTGCAGCCGGTTCCGCTTGCGCCGTGTTGTCTCCCTCCACGCGGAGGGAGTGGATTGAAATCTCAATATAAACCGTGAAATCATTCTTGTCAATCAAGGTCTCCCTCCACGCGGAGGGAGTGGATTGAAATGTCATCATCGTCGTCGTCCAGCGGCGCGATATTGTCTCCCTCCACGCGGAGGGAGTGGATTGAAATACGCTAAAAAAATATCGTATGCGTCGCCGTCGCTCGTCTCCCTCCACGCGGAGGGAGTGGATTGAAATTTGTCGCCTTTCATCAAGACCGGCCGCTGCGGTGAGTCTCCCTCCACGCGGAGGGAGTGGATTGAAATTGGACGTACTGCCCGGTACACCGCGACCAGACGCGTCTCCCTCCACGCGGAGGGAGTGGATTGAAATAGTCCGCAGATAACGTTGGTAGGCGGATGGGTGACTGTCTCCCTCCACGCGGAGGGAGTGGATTGAAATTGCTCAACAAATCCTCTAAGCTCCTCTTGCTTGGGTCTCCCTCCACGCGGAGGGAGTGGATTGAAATGTCCATCTGCGCCTCGGCCTCTGCGATTCGCGCCGTCTCCCTCCACGCGGAGGGAGTGGATTGAAATATGCAGACCGGCGTGGAATTGCAGACGCTGACGCGTCTCCCTCCACGCGGAGGGAGTGGATTGAAATTGCAGAGCTTTCAGACATCGGCGGATCGTCGGCGTCTCCCTCCACGCGGAGGGAGTGGATTGAAATTCATGCGCATTGAGGACAATTGCGGTCTGGCGCGCGTCTCCCTCCACGCGGAGGGAGTGGATTGAAATCCTGAATACGGTCTATATCCGCAAAATCGCTGAAGTCTCCCTCCACGCGGAGGGAGTGGATTGAAATCAAGTGGGTGCGGGCGGGGGACCCCACCCCACCGTCTCCCTCCACGCGGAGGGAGTGGATTGAAATACCTAATCAACTAAGTATATTACTTATACGAACCGTCTCCCTCCACGCGGAGGGAGTGG
>JAGBAV010000101.1 GCA_017938795.1 Clostridia bacterium | reverse complement strand
CCCTTCGCTCTTGCCAATTAGACGGGTCTTTCCATTCTTGGTGTTTACGGCAAATGTATTGCTTTGAAGCGGAGATATTTCCGTGCTTGAAATGATGATTTCCTTGTTCTTTTCGTTGAATCCGAGAATGCCGACGTGCCCACGCTCTTCGTCCTCCCGGCGGATATCCGCCTCGCCGGCGCGGAAATCGAGCTGGCCGGCATGGAGCATCGCGAGCATGTGCTTGCCGATGCGCTCGCCGCCGCGAGGGATGACTTTGACTATATCTTCATCGACTGCCCGCCCTCTCTGGGCCTGATCACCCTCAATGCGCTCTGCGCCGCCGATGGCGTGATCATCCCGATCCAGTGCGAATACTATGCGCTGGAAGGCGTCTCCGCGCTGATGGGCACCATCCGCAAGGTGCAGAAGCTCAACCGCAGGCTGGCGATCGACGGCGTGGTGCTCACCATGCTCGACGCGCGCACCAATCTGGGCATTCAGGTTGCGCAGGAAGTGCGCAAGGTCTTCAAGGGCAAGGTCTTCAATACCGTTGTGCCGCGCAACGTGCGCCTTGGCGAGGCGCCCAGCCACGGCACGCCGATCCATCTGTACGACCCGCGCTCCCTCGGCGCGCAGAGCTACACCGCGCTGGCGAAGGAATTCCTCGCGCTGTTCAAATAATCATATACCGGCATGGGACCGCCCCGCGCCGTGAAAGGAACCGATATGGCTAAGAAAATGGGACTGGGCAGAGGCCTGAGCGCTATCCTGCCGGATGTGGAGGAGGTCGTTGAATCCGTAGAGGCAGCGCCCTCCGCGCTGCGCGCAGGCATCCCGGCGGACGCAGTTGTCGAGCTTCCCGTGGAGGATATCGACCCCAACAGGATGCAGCCGCGCAAGAACTTTGACGACGAGGCGCTCCTCGCCCTCGCCGACTCCATCAGGTCAAGCGGCGTGCTCTCCCCCATCCTTGTCGCGCGCGAGGGGAACCGCTACACGATCATCGCCGGCGAGCGCCGCTGGCGCGCCACCCGCATCGCCGGGCTGGACACCATCCCCGCGATCGTGCGCGAGTGGGACGACGTGCGCAGGCAGGAGGCCGCGCTCATCGAGAATATCCAGCGCGAGGACCTCAACGCCATTGAAGAGGCGCAGGGCATCCATGCGCTGATGGACGAATGCGCGATGACGCAGGAGGCCGTCGCCGAGCGCCTTGGCCGCAGCCGCCCCGCCGTGGCGAATCTGCTGCGCCTTCTGACCCTGCCCAAAAAGATGCAGGCCGCCGTCATCGACGGCTCCATCTCCGCCGGTCATGCGCGCGTGCTCGCCGGCATCACCGACCGCGAGCAGCAGGCGAATCTCTTCGCCAAGACGCTGCAGTTCGGCTGGTCCGTACGTCAGCTTGAGGCCGCCGCAAAGAACGCGCCGGAGAAGAAGGCGAAGAAGCCCGCTGCCGCGCTCCCCGTGGAATACGAGGAGCTGACCGAGCGCCTGCGCAGCGCGACAGGCCTGAAGGTCAGCATGCAGGGCAGCGCAAAGAAGGGAAAGATCATCCTTGAGTACGGCAGCGAGGAAGAGCTGCAGAAGCTCTGGGACATGATGGAGCAGTGAGCTCCGCTCCGGGATGAACGGAAAACATACAGCATTGAGCAGGCACAGCGGATCAACCCGCTGTGCCTGTCCTGTATGAGGCGCATATCCATGACATCATATGGAAAACAGGCCAAAAATCATGTTTTCCGGCATGTCAAAGCCTTTTGACAGGGCAAAACAGCGTCATGTCAAAGCCCTTTGATCGCAAAAATGCGGGAATTGGATTAGGATGATCCTGCAAGGAGGACGAAAGCATGGAACTTGGAAAGCACATCAGGCAGCTCCGTCAGGAAGCACAGCTGTCCCAGGAGGCGTTGGCCGAGCGCGTTTATGTCTCAAGGCAGACCATCTCCAATTGGGAAAATGAAAAGAGCTATCCGGACGTGAACAGTCTGGTTCTGCTGAGCGAAGTCTTTCAGGTCTCCCTTGACAAGCTGATCAAAGGAGATATTGATGCTATGAAAGAAGTCATTCAGAAAGAAGAAGTCGAAAAGATGGAGCGCTATGGCAGGATCTATTCCCTGCTGTTTATTGCCGTTGCGGTGTCTGCGGTTCCTCTCTTTATGTGCCTTGGCACATGGGCCTTCATTCCATGGGGGATGCTGTTTGCCGCAGCCATGTATTATGCCCTTCAGATTGAAAGAATCAAGAAGGACAACGACGTTCAGACCTATAAAGAGATCGTGGCCTTCTCGGAGGGGAAGAGGCTGGACGATATCCAGAAGCAGAGGGAAATCGGCAAGCGGCCATACCAGAAGATCCTTCTTGTGCTGGGCAGCGCCGTATTCGGGTTTGCCGTCTGTATACTGATCGGCTTTCTGATGCATACTCTGCTGAATTGACAGACGCAGGCTGATCCTTTCCTTCCGCATTATCCATACAGCAGAAAAGCCGGGCTGCAGAGGGCAGCCCGGCTTTTCCTTCTGCATGGACTCCCTCCTCTCTGCCGGTTGTTTTACGCCGACGGCAAGAGGGCGGCCGGCTTCTTCGGACGCCTCCTCATTTTCTGCACAAAAATCCTGATCGTGCAGCCCAAACCTCCTGATATGCTGTATAATGAAACCATCATGAACAGAATACGGAGGTATCGCCATGTTCAAGCCTGAGACCATCCTTGACATCCGCTCCCGCGTCGCCGCCGTGACCGGAATCACCCTCCCGTACAGCATCGACGTCTCCCGCGTGCAGGAGGGGCTGCACGTCACCCTGCAGGGCGGTCATGCCGTCATCGCCGCAGAGAACGAGAACGCCCTCGCCCGCGGCTATTTCCTGCTCAGCCGCTGCCTGCGCGAGGACCGCACGGAGATGGACGAAACGCAGAGCCGCCGCTTCTCCGCCTGCGGCGCGATGGCGGACTGCTCCCGTGGCGCGGTGATGACCGTCCGCGCGGTCAAGCGCTACATCGATCAGCTCGCATCGCTGGGCATGAACATGCTCATGCTCTACACCGAGGACACCTATGAGGTGCCGGAGTATCCGCGCCTTGGATACCTGCGCGGCCGCTACACGCAGGAAGAACTGCGCGAGCTGGACGACTATGCGGCCTCCATCGGCGTGGAGCTGGTTCCCTGCATCCAGACACTGGGCCACATGAAGCAATTCCTGCAGTGGGCAGAGAACGGAACGCTGCGCGACCAGCCAGACGTCCTCATCTGCGGCGAGGAACAGACCTATGCCTTCATTGAGTCCTGCATCCGCAGCATGCGCAGCTGCATGCGCAGCAAGCGCATCCACATCGGCATGGACGAGGCGCACGGCGTGGGGCTTGGCCGCTATCTGGCGCGGCACGGCATGGCGGACAGATTCGAGCTGCTGCATGCGCATGTCTGCCGCGTGACGGAGATCTGCAGGGCCTATGACTTCAAGCCGATGATGTGGAGCGATATGTACTTCCGCCTCGGCTCCAAGAACAACGACTATTATGACACGGAGAGCCGGATTCCGCAGGCGATCATCGACCGCATCCCGGAGATCGAGCTTTGCTACTGGGACTATTATCACACCGACGAGGCGTTCTATGACTCGATGCTCGCCCGCCACGAGGTCATGGGCAGCACGGTATTTGCCGGAGGCATCTGGACATGGTGGGGCTTCCTGCCGCAGGTCGACCGGACGCGCCGCACGATGCTGCCCGCCCTCCGCGCCTGCGCAAGGCGGCGCGTTGACACCGTCTTTGCCACGCTCTGGGGCGACGACGGCGCGGAGACGGATATCTTCCTCTCCTCCGGTCTGCTGCCGTATTTCTCGGAGAACTGCTGGCAGGGGCCGGAATGCCCGGAGACGGAGATCGCCCTCGCCGGCGAGCTGGTCAGCGGCATCCCGCAGGAGGTGCAGGACGCCTTCGCCCTGCTCTATCCCGATGATCTGGGCACGCCCACCGGCAAGAACCTGATCTGGTGCGACCCGCTGTTCCCGCTGCTGCACGGCATGAAGGATACCTATGCCGACGCCATTGACCGCGCGGAGCACGCGCTTGCCGTCCTCTCCCGGTATGATACGCTTGAATGCCGCTATGCAGCGCTGGTCTTTCAGACGGTCGCGGGCAAGGCGCAGGTCCTGCAGGAGCTGCGCGGGCTCTACTGCGCAGGCGACCGCGAAGGGCTGGCCGATATCGCAGACAAACAGCTGCCCGCGCTCCACAAGACATACGGCGAGCTGTGCAGGACACACCGCGCGCTGTGGATCCGCGACAACAAGCGCCCCGGCTGGGAGGTCATTGCCCTGCGCTACGGCGCGGTTTCTGCGCGTCTGCTTGACGCCGCGCAGGAGATCCGCGAGTATCTGGACGGGGATATCCCTGTCATCGAGGCGCTTGAAGAGGAGCCGATGTCTCCGCCTCGCTATACCGTCTACGCGGCGCTGATCTCCCCCGCCGCCGTCACATGGACGGTCTGATCTTTCCAAACGAACGGAGCTGTTCCCATGGACTTCACATTCTCCATCCTCAGCGCGGAGGGCGTGCTGCTGGCCTTCACCTTCTTTTTCTCCGGCATCATTGACGCTGTATGCGGAGGCGGAGGCCTGCTCTCCATGCCGATGTATCTGACGATCGGCTTCCCTGCGCATCTGGTGACAGGCACCAACCAGTGCTCCATCTTCTTTGGCGGCGCGACGTCGCTGGTCCGCTATATGCGCGGCGGGCGTATCCATTGGCCCAGCGCGCTGACTGCCGCGCCGCTGGCGATCGTCGGCGCATTCCTAGGAGCGCGGCTCAATCTTGTGCTGCCGGAGCGCATACTGGAGATCGTGATGATCGTCCTCGTGCCGCTGGTCGCCGCCGTCATCCTCTTCAAGCGCGACTTCGGCGCGGAGAACCACATCAACGAGATCAGCAGCGGCCGCATGCTCGCCGGGGCGCTGGTCATCGGCCTGGTCATCGGCGCGTATCAGGGTTTCTACGGCGCGGGCTCCGGCACATTCTTCATGCTGGGCTTCTGCCTGCTCACGCGGCTTGATCTGACGACGGCGTCCGGCAATACGAAGGTCGTTGCCTTCTGCGCCAACCTCTCCTCCGCGGCGACCTTCGCGCTCTCCGGCGCGGTCGTCTGGCCCGCCGTGCTGCTGGCGACGGTCTTCAATATTGCGGGCAGCTACATCGGCGCAGGCCTCGCCATGAAGCGGGGCGCGAAGATCATCCGCCCCATGTTCCTCTTCGTGCTGGCACTGCTCTTCCTGCGGCTGGCCGGCACGCTGTTCTGACCCCATAAGAGACGCACTTCGCGTCTCTTTTTCTTTGCGCCGTCCTGCATCAGGCCGCCGTCCTCTTCAGCGGCAGCAAAACGCCGACGTATTGTATGGATTGCTCATCTGCCGTACATCTGTTTCCCCCGCTCTGTGCCTGCAGAACATGCATATTGTGTCAATTCCTCAGAAAAGGCGGAAGATTTGTTGACTTTTTCCCTATCCTCCGTTAGAATATAGTCAGTAATGTCCAAAATGCATACGCATGATCCGCTCCACTTCGCCGTCCTGTCTCTTCGGGCGAAACATAGAGGCAGACTGCGGAGCTGTTATCATGTATATCTATCGTTATCGATTGATCCGCATCCTATCTATCCACGCAGAGAGGAGAAACTCCCATGAAAATCCTGTTTGTCACCAGCGAATGCGCCCCCTTCAGCAAGTCCGGCGGTCTGGCCGACGTCGCATTCTCCCTGCCGCCCGCACTGAAGAAGACGGGCGACGAGATTGCCATCATCGTGCCGTATTACCAGTGCACGCGCGAGGCCTATGCCGACCAGATTACCTATGTCAAGACGATCACTGTGCAGCTGGGCGAGCGCCGCATCGAGTGCGGTCTGCATCGCGGCGAGCTCGGCGGCGTCACCGTCTGGTTTGTGGAGCATGAGCATTTCTTCCATCGTCCGCGCCTGTACGGCTATGGCGACGACTCTCTGCGCTTCGCTTTCTTCAGCCGCGCGGTCATCGACCTGCTCCCGCATCTTGACTTCATGCCGCAGATCCTCCACTGCAACGACTGGGAGACTGCGCTTGCGATTATCTACCTCAAGAACGACGCCGTCCTCAACGACAGCCTCAAGCCGATCAAGACAGTCTACACCATCCACAACATCGCGTATCAGGGCCAGTTCGGCCGCAATGAGCTGACCGATACCTTCGCCCTGCCGGAGGGCTGGTATGACGGCGGCCTCGGCTATGAATTCGAGGGCCGCTCCGACATCAACCTGATGAAGGGCGCAATGATGATGGCCGACGCCGTCTCCACGGTCTCGCCCACCTACGCGCGCGAGCTCCACTTCCCCTACTTCGCGCACGGCCTGCAGGGCGTCGTGGATATGGTCGACGGCAAGCTCTACGGCATCCTCAACGGCATTGACGTGGATCACTACGATCCCAGAATCGACCCGATGATCCCCTATCGCTTCAGCGTGGACGACATGAGCGGCAAAGCACTGTGCAAGCGTGAGATTCAGAAGATCTTCGGCCTTGCACAGGAGCCGGAGTGGCCGGTGCTCTGCTCGGTTGCCCGACTCGTCGAGCAGAAGGGCATTGAGCTCGTCCGTGAGATCCTCCCCAAGCTGATGGAGATGGGCGTGCAGCTGATCGTCTTCGGTCAGGGCGAGCAGAAGTACATCGATTACTTCAACTGGGCAATGCAGCAGTGGCCGGGTCAGATCGGCTTCTCCAGCAACTACAACGAGCCGATGGCCAGCAAGATCTTCGCCGGCGCGGATATGTACCTGATGCCCTCCCGCTTTGAGCCCTGCGGCCTCTCCCAGATGATGGCCATGCGCTACGGCACGGTGCCGATCGTCCACGAGACCGGCGGCTTGAAGGACTCTGTGCGCGCATACAAGGACTTTGACGGCATCGGCGACGGCTTCTCCTTCGCCGACTACCAGTCCAAGGCGCTCTACCTCGCCATCTCCGAGGCGGTCAAGCTCTACTTCGCCGACGAAGAGATGTTCAACAAGCTGCGCCGCCGCTGCATGACCAAGGATTTCTCCTGGAACAAGAGCGCCATGCAGTACAACCGCATGTTCGGCGAGATCTGCGACGATGAGTCCGGCGACGATATCACCTTCCAGGAGGCCTTCGCCAACCTGAAGCATGCCTACGAGAAGAACGACGCCGAGCACAGGGCCCGTCGCCAGGAGACCATCGACAAGGCCTTCCACCGCACGGTGCAGATCGAGATCATCGGCCCGGGCCACGGCTTCTTCCATGTCGAATTCAAGGACGGCGAGATGTTTGTCCGCCCGACACCGATGAGCAATGCCGAGGCCTTCGTCGAGTGCAGCTACGAAAATCTGCTCGGCATGGCGCGCGGCTTCACCACCACCGACAAGCTCTACCTCAACGGCCAGCTCAAGATCACGGGCAACATCGCCAAGGGCTTCCAGATCCGTACGCTCCTCGCCCCGGGCAAGTAATCCAGTATATAAGGCAGCGCCTCCCTCGCGGAGACGCTGCCTTTTTGCTCATTCTGATTCAGCGCACTTTCACACGGGTATCCCCCGCCTGCAGATACATCTGCTCCGGATACCGCTCCATCGCGTTATACTCAAAGAACGCCTCTCCTCTGCCCACGTCCGTCAGCCCGCGCGCGCCCCGCATCGCTTCCTCCAGGATATTCCCCTCACTGTCCGTCAGCACAGCCCTTCGCGCCCAGCGGCGATTGACCTCCGCAGCGCTCCACGCCTCGTCCACGGCAAACATCCCCGCTGCTGCCCGCTTGTCCGCCAGCCGCTGCGCCTGCAGCGCCTCCGGCTTCGGCTCCATGGATACGCACAGATACATACGCAGCGGCGAATAGATTACATGCACGCCGGAGCATATACTCTCGCCGAGATCGCACAGCGCGCGGATGGTCTGCGTCGTGCTCAGCTGCGCATCCCGCAGCGACGTCCGGCGATGATCTGCACGTCTTCTGTCTGCTCTTCTGAACATTCGTATTCCCCCCATGCATGTGAGTCTTCTGTCGTCTGTATACTCTTAGACGAGGGAAAACACGCAAATGATTCAATAAATCTGCATCTGAAGGAAATTTTCCGTCCTCCTGCCTCGTCTGATTGACAGGAGGCTGTGCGGAGCTTCTTCCCATGCGCTGCGGCTGCGTATCCCCCCCGATACCAACCCAATCATCCCGCAGACCGCAGCAGATGGGCGTATACAGCAAAAGGACGCATGAACATGCGTCCTTTGTGCTTATCTGAGGTCAGCAATCGTCTTCTTTGCAAGCCTGCGCTTTTCCATTGTCGCAGGATCAAACCGGCAGATCGCCGTATAGCTGCACTGCGCGCATGCGTCAAACTGACCGATGACGGCGGGGCTGTCCGCGATCTCGCCGCTGTATGCCTGCGCGGCAAGCTGCGCGGCTTTCCGCCGGGCAAAGGCCACCATACCGCCCATGCCCTCCTCATCCGCGAGCGACGCCGTATGCCTGCCGCTGATCTGCCCGTCCTTTGTGATCATTCCGGCGTGGTGCTCATCCTGTGCCCGCAGGATATTCACATCCGCAAGCGATACGCCGGCCAGCTCCAGCTTCTTCGCGATCTGCTTCTCCACTTCCTCGCGGATGCGCGATTCCGTCTTCACCGTCGGGTCTGCAATCCTGCAGTAGAAGAAGCCGCCTGCCTGCATGCCGCCAAGCTCCTCCATCGCCGCTGCCAGATAGATCAGCAGCTGCAGCTGAATACCCCAGTATGCCATCGTCGGGTCAAACTTCTTGAAGCCGCTTTTATAATCCACCACACGGATGGTATGCCCGTCATAGACATCAATACGGTCGATCCTGCCCTGCAGGTAGACAAACGACCCATCCGGCATCTCCAGCGTAATCGGCGCAGCGCCGTTCTGGCCAAAGACCAGCTCTGACCCCATCGGCCTGAAGCCGCTCCCGGCAAACTGGCGGACGATATTCCTGCCCGTCCTTCGCGCTGTTCTGCCGATCCGCCTGGCAATGCCTTCCCCTCGTGCGCTCTGCCCAAGCGGGCTGCCGCGCCATTCATCGAGCAGCGGCCTGACTGCATCGTCCATGATCCTGTCGCAGTCCTCCGTGCTCACCTCCGGGAAGGACGGAAGCTGAGTGACCCTTTGGGTGAACGTCTCTGCAGCCGCATGGTACAGCGTGCCAAGCTCCGCCCGATCCACACCGGGCTCCTGAATACGCTGCGGCGCAAGGCCGTAGCGCACGAAGTGCTTATACGGGCACTGCGCAAATGTCTCCAGCCGGGAGACGCTCATCACAGGCCTGCCGTAGAGCGCCTTTGCGCCGGCTGCAGGCAGGCGCCTCTCCGCCGGCTCGCCCAGCCTGCGTGTGATCTGCATCAGAGCCTCCTGCCCGCCATCCATCGCGGCGATAGCCGCATAGGCCTGTGCGTCCTCCTGTGTCAGCTCAGTTCTGCCGTCCGCCGCGTCGCTCAGCCTCACGCTCAGCGCCTCAAGCGCCGGCGCCATGGCCGTATACATCTCGCTCTGCTCCTGTGCAGCGAGGCCTCCTGTCACCGTCAGAGACGGGAAAAGCCTCCTGAGCGCCTGCACGGCGCTGCCCTCGCGCAGCGCACGGCCGGTCTCATCGGCAAGCGCATAAGAGACAATCAGCCTCTCCCTTGCCCCGCAGAGCGCCTTGAGCTCGTCAAGCTGCGCCAGCGCTGCCCTCTCCGACGCTGTCATGCCCAGATATGCGCCAGTCGCCTGCGCAGCGGTCTCCTGCTCACCCGGTGTGAGCAGCGATGCGTCCAAGCCCGCAGGCGCGTCATTCATGCCGACGGCAAAGAGCACATCAATCTCTGCCGTCCTGACATTGCCGATCTCTCCGCAGATGATCGCGCCGTCCGCCGGCGGCAGGGCCGAGAGCTCCAATGCGCCAAGTCCCTCTTCAAGCAGCCTGCCCGCAAGCTCCGCCGAGGCATGCCGCCCGCTGAGCAGCGTGTGCAGCTGATCAAGCGTCTCCATGAGCGCATTCCATACCTGCGCGCAGTCATCCGCCTCCGGCAGGAGCCCTGCCTGCGTAAGGCCAAGCTGCATCTGCTCCAGCGTTTCATATGCGCCAAGCTCATCAAGCAGAGCGATGACCGCTGCAACCGTATCATCCGCGCTGACTGCGCGCTTCATGCGCTCTGCAAATACCATCAGCGGTCTGACCACAGCTTCCCTCGCAGTATTCAGCGAGACCAGCGCCTCCTCGTTCATCTCCTTCATATAGGTGAATGGGCGCTTCCATCCATCCAGACGGAGCCCGCAGCCCTCCGCATATGCACAAAGGGCGTCCACCTGCTCGTCGCAAAGGCCGAAGAACCCTGTATGAATGCATTCCATGACATCGGCCGTCCTGAATCCCCCTGCGACGACCGCCAGCGAAGAAAGGACAAGCCTGCACAGCGGATGCCCCGACGCCTTCCGCTTCTCTGCGGCATAGACGGACAGTCCGTACATCGGCAGGATATTCATCAGCAGCGGCGCATAGCCGCCTCCCTTCGGATAGACCACGGAAATCCTTTCCGCCGCTGTGCCCTCCCTGCACAGCCGCCGGATTCTGGATGCCGCCAGATGCACCTCTGCCCGCATGCTGCTCGCTGCGCGAAGCTCAATATGCACGGCAGCTCCATCCGCAGGCTTTCCTCCAATGGCATAAAGCCCTCGCTCCAGCGCCGCAAGATCATCGTGCATCATTCTGTCCGATGTGATATGTTCGCTTCTGACGGCGATGCCAGCATCTGCCGCTGTTTTCCTCAGCCTGTCCAGACTCAGATTGACCGGCGCGAAGAGACGTCCATCCGGCGCAGCATTGGCGTCCGTCTCCACGGCAAGCGTCAGTGACCTCGCCAGAGACACCATCTGCACCAGTTCCGCCGCAAAGACTGGCGTGATCATATCAAATCCATAGACAAACACATGCTGACCGTCGAGGATGTGCGAACGAGGCAGCCTCCTACGCATCTCCATCGAGACGTCCTCTTCATCTGCAAGCTCCCCGGCCATGCTGATCTCATAGGCAGCATACAGCCTTGCTGCATCCTGCAGCTTCAGCCTGATCGGGCTTCCCTCCTCCAGCTGCTCCGCTGCAAGAAGAACATCCTGCGCGGTCTTTCCGCTTCGCTTGAAGTCTGCGATCATTGCGGATACCTTTGCTGCAAAGCCCTGCGAGCCGCTTGCCGCCGCGCTCCTGTAGATGGTCAGACTGTCCTTCTCCTGTGCAATGATCTCGCTGAGCACCATTCTCTTGCCGCGTTCATCAAAGACCGTTTGCTGCGGCGCACCGGCACGCTCAAACACGCGGCCCTTCAGTCTTCCCGGAGAGAGAACGTCGACAAGGAAGGAGCCGTTGATCTTCAGCCTGTCCATAATCTCCAGCTCTGCCTGCAGCGTATACTGCGAAGGTACGATGAACATGCACGCCTCCCCGGCAGCAATCAGCGCCCCTATGCGCCGGATGCATTCATCAAGCAGCCTGTGCGGCCGCGCTGTCAGTACAATCATGCCCATCCTCCTGTTATTCTGCCAGTGTTTCACGTGAAACACTGATCCTCGCGCTTGCCCATTGTTTCACGTGAAACATTCCTGTGCGGCGCATCCGCCAATGTTTCACGTGAAACAATCATTCTTCCCTGCGCAATATCCGCATGCACCCTGCAAAGGAATCACAATGTTCCATACAGAATTATACCATATGATCATCGCTCCGTAAAATCTTGTTTATTCAGGAGGCGCACATGCGCATTGCACTCATTGCAGATATTCATGCCAATCTTCCCGCTCTGGAGGCGGTGCTTCTCGCCATCCGGCAAAAGCACAAGCCTGACATGATTCTCTCCCTCGGCGACCAGATCAACCTTGGCCCGTGCCCTCGGGAGACGCTTGCGCTCCTTCGCGATCATCACGTTGTCTGCCTGCACGGCAATCACGAAGGATATGTCCTCGCAGCCATGAAGGGCGACCCGGCCTATGACGGAGCAAACTTCAGCGCCGTCCGCTGGAATGCGCACAGGCTGAGCGAGGCGGAGATCACCTTCCCGCAGACGTATGAACTGGGCGGCGTCACCTTCTGTCACGCCATGCCGGGAAATGATCGCTTCCCTGTACATGACGTCCATAAGGCCCTTCCTCTTCTGCAGAAAATGACCTTCGATCGTCCGACGCACATCATCTGCGGCCACGGCCACAACCCCTCACATTACCGCGTCGGGAATCTGACGCTTGACTGCATCGGATCCGTCGGCTGCATGGATGATGCCCCTCCCGGGATCGCGCCCTATGTCCTCCTGACGATCGATCGTTTTGGCGCGGCGCTCGAGCCATTCTTTGCCGGATACGACGTCTGCGCCCTCAAGCCGCTCTTTCTTTCCTCCGGCATGGCAGAAAGCTGCCCAGTGATGTCCCATCTCATCAGCCTGCAGATGACAACGAACCACGATTACCTCCTGCCCTTCGTCCAGCTCGCATGGTCACTGGCCAGATCACGGCGTCAGGACATGATCAGTGAAGACGTCTGGCAGGAGACCGACCGTATCTTCGCCTGGCCTGACGGCGTCAGCACGCATTCATACTGGCGCTGATGCACACAGATAAACGATAACATAATCCCCCAATTGTGAACACCCCGAAAGACGCGGAACCTATGCGTCAAATTTACTGTTCACAATTGGGGGAATCTTCATTCAGCCGGTAACGTCATTTGCCCACGCAGAACCGCGCAAAGACCTCGTCGATCACCTGCTCATTCATCGTCTCGCCGGTGATCTCGCCAAGCGCATCCAGCGCTGCGGACAGGTCGATCGCCGCGATGTCCAGCGGCATGCCCTCCTCAATCGCGCTGCATGCATCATTCAGAGAAGCGCAGGCTCTTGCCGCCGCCTCCACATGCCGGGCCTGCGAGAGCATCGAGGACTCCGCACCATCCTCCGGCGCGAAGGACAGCAGCGCATCCATCAGGCTGTCCATGCCCTCCCCTCTGGGGGCGCATACCGTCAGCGCAGGCACGCCCGGCCATCGGGCCGCAAGCTCCTCCCGGGCAATCATCGCAGGCAGATCTCCCTTGCTGATGACGATCAGATGCGGAGCCAGATCCTCCATACCGTCGTCGTCCCATTCCGCGCCGGACCCGTCGATCACCAGCACGCGCACATCTGCATCCTCCAGCGCACGCCTCGCGCGCTCCACACCGATGCGCTCCACAACGTCGCCCGTCTCCCGCAGGCCCGCCGTATCCGTCAGCAGGATGCGCACGCCGCCGGCGTGTATCGCCTCCGTGATCGTATCGCGCGTCGTACCGGGGACGTCCGTGACAATCGCGCGCTCGCTGCCCACAAGCGCATTGAGCAGGCTGCTCTTGCCCGCATTGGGTCTGCCCGCCAGCACAACGCGGAGCCCCTCATCCTCAATGCGCCCCGCGCGCTCATCACACGCAGCACGCAGCCGTGCCGCGATCTCCGCGCAGCCGCCGGCGATCTCCTTCGCAGTCTGCTCCTCTTCGACCTCATCCGGGAAATCGACAGCAGCAGCCAGCCCGGCCAGCAGCGTCAGGATTTCCTCCCTTGCATGGCGTATGAAGGAGGATACGCTTCCCTCCATCTGCCGTACAGCGCTCTTCATCGCGCGGTCACTGCCGGCGCGGATCATGCGCATCACAGCCTCGGCCTGCGTCAGGTCAATCCGCCCATTCATGAATGCACGGCAGGTAAACTCACCCGGCGCAGCCATCCTCGCTCCCTCGCGCATCAGAAGGCGCAGGATTCTGCCCACAAGTGCCTGCGAGCCGTGGCAGTGGATCTCCGCGACGTCCTCCCTCGTATAGCTGTACGGCGCGCGCATAACAACAGCCATCGCCTCATCCACAATCTCTCCACAATCCACAACGGCGCCAAAGGTCAGCCTGCGGTTTTCAAGAGGCCTGCCATTCTTTGCGCGGAAGACGCGATGGAGCACAGCCTCGCATTCCGGCCCGCTGATGCGCACAATCGCGATGCCGCCCTCTCCGGCTGCCGTCGCCTGCGCCGCAATGGTATCCTGTCTGTTCATGTCATGCCCTCCCGTTTGTCCACAGCGCACACGCCGTCTGTTAACAACTCTGTGAATGTTCATTATAGCTCACAGCGCTCTATTACGGAAGGAAGAAGTCCGGATTCCCCCTCACGCCGGCATCGCCGATACTCGTTTCTTTTTTTGCATTCATCTGCCATTGTTTCGGTTTATCCTGCCCATTCAAGTACATTTGTTCCCCTTTTATGGTGTGTATATACCCCGAATGTCCGAATAACCGAACGTTTTACGATCAAATTTTCCGGTTTTATTTACTTTTCCATAAGGCGCGTGCTACAATAAAGCCGAAAATCACATTAACCCCCCGACATCATCAGGAGTGATCATCATGAGCAATATTCGTCCCGAGTCCATGGCGCGCATCACCACCATGGAGCTTGCCAACGCTTTTATCGAAGAGCAGGTCGCCGCTGTACGCAAGCAGGTCGGCGACAAGAAGGTGCTTCTGGCCCTGTCCGGCGGCGTGGACAGCTCCGTCGTTGCAGCGCTGCTGATCAAGGCCATCGGCAAGCAGCTCGTCTGCGTGCATGTGAACCACGGCCTCATGCGCAAGAATGAATCCGAGAGCGTCATCAAGATGTTCAAGGACGAGCTTAACGCCAACCTGATCTACGTAGACGCCACCGACCATTTCCTGAATCTGCTGGCCGGCGTGTCCGATCCGGAGCGCAAGCGCAAGATCATCGGCAAGGAGTTCATCACCGTGTTTGCCGAGGAAGCCCGCAAGCTGGAAGGCATCTCCTTCTTGGCGCAGGGCACCATCTATCCGGATATCCTCGAGTCCATGAAGGCTGCCGAGGGCAAGAAGGCCGTCAAGTCCCATCACAACGTCGGCGGTCTGCCGGAGGATCTGCAGTTTGATCTGGTCGAGCCGCTCAAGCTGCTGTTCAAGGATGAAGTCCGCGTGGTCGGCGAGGCGCTCGGCCTGCCGCATGCGATGGTCTATCGCCAGCCGTTCCCGGGCCCGGGCCTCGGCGTGCGCTGCCTCGGCGCCATCACCCGCGATCGTCTGGAGGCCCTGCGCGAGGCGGACGCCATCCTGCGCGAGGAGTTTGACAACTGCGGTCTGGCCGAGAAGGTCTGGCAGTACTTCATCGCCGTGCCGGACATCAAGAGCGTCGGCGTGAAGGACGAGAGCCGCTATGAGGGCTGGCCGGCCATCATCCGCGCGGTCAACACCAAGGACGCCATGACCGCCACCATCGAGGAGATCCCCTACCCGGTTCTCCACAAGATCACCGACCGCATCACCCATGAGGTCAACGGCATCAACCGCGTGCTGCTGGATCTGACCCCGAAGCCCATCGGAACGATTGAGTGGGAATAAGAAATTTTGTTCCAAATCATCCCGGAAAATCCTGCAATATCAGGATTTTCCGGGATTTTTCTTTTTGAGTGGCTACAAATTGGCTACAATGAAGCGTTTTTTTGTAGCCATCAGCTGGCGGTGATGCCGTCCAGCTGTCTGGCTACTTCGATCTGTTTGTTGGGGTAAAGATGCGAGTAGGTTTCCATCGTCGTCTGCACACGCTCATGGTCAAGGCGTTCCGCGATCAGCAGCGGTGAGAAACCCATTTCCACCAGCAGACTGGCGTGGCTGTGGCGGATGTCGTGGATGCGAATCTTTTTCACGCCGGACGCCTTGCAGCCGTATTCCAGCTCGTGATAGAGATAGCTCTTCGTGTGAGGAAACAGCCGGTGATCGGGCTGGATGCCGTACCTCTTCGCCATGTATTCCTTGAGGTAGGTCTTGAGCACTTCCGGGATTGCGATCACGCGATTGCTCTTGGGCGTCTTCGGCGTTGTGACGACATCCTTCCCCTTTTCCCTGTGATAGCTCTTGTTGATCCTGAGCGTGGATTTTTCAAGATCGATGTCCGTAGGGGTCAGCGCCAGCAGCTCACCTTCACGGATACCGGTGTAGTACAGCGTCATGAAGACCGCATAGGCGGAAGGACGATTTTTAATAGCTTCGATGAATTTGAGGAATTCATCCTTTGTCCAGAACTGCATCTCGTCGGCGTTCTTCTTGCCCATGCTCCCTGCCTTGTGGCAGGGATTTTCTTTCAGGCCGTAATACTTGACCGCGTAGTTGAAGATGGCTGTGAGCTGATTATGGATGTTCTTGAGATAGGTTTCCGCGTAGGGATTGCCGTTCTCATCCCGGTAGCTGGTCAGGTCATTCTGCCATCGGCGGACATCCGTCGGCTTAATCTCATCCAGCTTCATCTTACCGAAGACCGGCGTGATCTTCAGGTCGATCAAAAATCGCTTGCCGGCGATCGTTGAGGATTTGAGACGCTGCTCCATGTCCCTTTGATAGAGCTCAATGAAATCCTGAAACAGCATGCCGAGGCTGCCGGAAGCCTGACTCAGAAAATCACGTTCCCATTGCAGCGCTTCTTTCTTGGTGGAGAAGCCGCGTTTTTTCTTGTGTATCACCTTGCCAGTCCAGTCTTTGACGCGGATCTGGGACATCCATTTGTTGGTGCTGGGGTCTTTGGTTACTGACATGAAATCACCTTTCTTTCATTGTCAGACCTGATTCTCATTCAATGCTGCATTCAGATATGCTTTGCGTTTTTCCAGTCGTTCGTCTTCGCTCAGTGCAGCGGGCTCTGCGCATTCCACAGGTGTTGCCGCATAGTAGGCAAGCGTCTGATCCTGCCAACGTCTGTAGTCAGTCTGAGACATGCCGTAGGATTGGACATCCTCCCGCTGATTCTGCCAATCCTCAAGGAACAGGCAGACGTCTGCGTTGAAATCGGCAGAGGCCTTTCCATTGAAGGTCAGCGAGCATGTCCAGTCGCGGCTGCGCGGCGGCTTCTTGACGTCGATGTCGAACTTCATGCCGGAGACTTTCTCAAGCTGGAACAGGAAGCTCATCACATCCGCGAGATTACGGATTGGCTCCGTGTTGGTTTCATAGCCAAGGATGAACGTCGGCGTGCTGTCAAGAAGGTCTGCCAGCTGATTGATGATGGCAATGGAGACCTCGATCTCGCCTGTTTCATATTTCTGAACCGTACGCAGCGATTTGCCGAGGAGATCGGCCAGCTCCTGCTGGTTCAGTTTTTTCTTTTTCCGAAGGGCTTTGATACGCTGCCCGATTGCGGAATAATCGAAATTGTCCATATCCGATTCACCTCATCCAGATTCTATCACATAATTATACGTATTACAAGTGCACATTTTTAATTTAACGCATTGACAACAGTATTTACAGTACATATAATAGAAGCGAATTTATAATACATATTTCAAATATGATAATAAGTGAAACGTATTAATAATACGGAAATCAAGGTAGGTGGCAGTATGAGAGCACAGTTTATTACCGCAGAGGAAATACCCAACATCATGGGCGTCAGCAGAACAAAGGCGTACCAGATCGTCCGAGATATGAACAAGGAGCTTCGCGCAATGGGCTATATCACCATTGCCGGCAAGTGTCCTGTTCAGTATTTCAAGCAGAAGTTCTATGGATTCAGAATTGATGGAGAGGGCGAAAGCTGATGGCAGATAACCGGAAATACCATTATCTGAAGCTTAAAGAGAATTACTTCGACGATGACTCCATCGTGCTGCTGGAAAGCATGCAGGACGGAATGATCTACTCCAACATTCTTCTCAAGCTCTATCTGAAATCACTTAAGAACGGCGGCAAGCTGCAGCTGGACGACAGAATTCCTTACACCGCACCGATGATCGCCACGCTCACTCATCAGCAGATCGGGACAGTGGAACGGGCATTGCAGATTTATCTGAAACTCGGCTTGATGGAGATGCTGCCGGATGGATGCTACTACATGAGCAATATAGAGCTGCTGATCGGGAAGTCTTCCACAGAAGGTGAACGCAAGAAACAGGCGCGCCTGGCTTTGCAGGCACAAAAGAATGGTGGACAAATGTCCGGACATTTGTCCGCCATTTGTCCACCAGAGATAGAGTTAGAGAAAAAGATAGAGTTAGAGATAGAGCGAGAGAAAGAACAGGGGCAAACCGCGCATGCCTATGGCCGGTATCAGAATGTGATGCTGAGCTGCGAGGAACTCTCAGAGCTTCAGAGCGAATTATCCACAAAATGGAACTACTATGTGGAAAAGCTCTCGGAGTATATAGCCTCGACGGGCAGACAGTATCAGAGCCACGCAGCGACCATCCGCCGCTGGGCGGCGGAGGATATGCGCAGACAAGCGCCGCAAAGGGATTACAGCGTAAAGGCAGGTGACACTGTATGATCGAAATGACGGATGTGGTTCGCAGCTATATCGATGAGGCAGTAAATCAGAACATCCTCGAGGCCGATGAATACATCGATCTGGAAGATGGATTGATTCACTGCGGCGTATGCCATGAGCGCAGGCAGACGGTGGTCAAGCGCTTCCGTCATCCCGGATACTTTATCCCCCGCTGCCCGTGTTCCTGTCAGACCGAAGAGGAACGGCAGAGAAAAGAACAGCAGGCGCAGCGGGAACGAATGGAGAGAATCAAGCGCCGCAGGGCGTATGGTCTTCGGGACAAATCTCTCTATGTGTATACGTTCGATCACGACAATGGCAGCAATCCAGTGATGAAAAAAGCGCGCGCCTACGTCCGTAACTGGAAGAAGGCGCTCAGAAACAATACAGGTCTGCTGCTGTTCGGCGATGTTGGTACAGGCAAGTCCTTCTTTGCCGGCTGCATTGCCAATGCGCTTCTGGATCAGGATGTGCCGGTGCTGATGACCAGCTTCCCGACGATTCTCAATCAGCTGACCGGCGTCTATCCGGAGGAAAGAGTGGATTTCATCAACAGCCTGAATGACTATGATCTGCTGATCATCGACGATCTCGGCGTGGAACGAAGCACGGAGTTTGCAATGGAGCAGATGTTCGAGGTGATCGACAGGAGATATCGGAGTGGAAAGCCGATGATTATCACGACGAACCTGACGCTGGAGGAATTGAGAAATCCGCCTGATCTGGTGCACGCCAGAATCTATGAGCGAATACTGGAACGGTGTGCACCGATCCTGTTCAGCGGAGAGAATTTCAGGAAACAGAAGTCTGAGGAAAATAAGAGGATCGCGCGGATGATCGTGTCAACTGGTGCGTGAAATGGATATGGGAAATAGACAATAAGACGGAGAGTTTGCAGGCTCTCCGTTTTTTGCGTTTTGGAGTAGATTTCTAGGGCAAATGATCTGAAATAAAAGATCAAAATTGTGACCGTGGATAAATGGTGGATGGAAATATTAAGTGTCCATAACAGGAGCATTTGTTCCTTGCAAGAGCTTTAAATCAGAAGCTCATAGGAGGTTGTGATAGGTAGGGATACCCTGCAATTTTGATTGAAAAGCCCCCATCAGGTGCTGGGTGTGTTGCTGACTTGATTGATGGTGCTGATGAATTATCTTGGTTGATTAACAAATATACACCGTTACAACAGGTGCTGATGATGCTGAATCTCACTATCTTCATGCTACAGAATGTTGAGCAGCGTTACAATGTATAATGAAACTGCCCGCATGAGCACTTCAAAACTCATGCAGGCAGTGTTTGTGTTTCACATGCCCGGCACCTGCCGGACTCTTTGCACTCGTATCATCGAATAAAGCATCCATTCATTTCATATTTCAAAAAACGAACTTCCCGGCACCTGCTGGTACTTTTCCCATCAGGATTAAACCATCACTTGATTAACAAACCTTTGCAGAACACGATTTAATCGATCTTCAGCATCCTGTAGCCGATCCCGATATGGGTTTGAATGTACTGAAAAGAATCCGGCGCAGACTCCAGCTTTCTGCGAAGCGTTGCCATAAACACGCGAAGCGAAGCCAGATCGCTCTCCCGGCTGCTTCCCCAGATTTTTTGCATGATGAACGTATGGGTCAATACTTTTCCCACATTTTGCGAAAGCAGACAAAGCAGCTTGTATTCCATCGGCGTGAGACGCATCTCTTCGCCGCTGAGATACGCACAGCCCGCCGCATAGTCAATGCGCAGCTGACCGTTGATAAACTCGGATGAGGTATTCTCTGCCTTGATGATCGAAAGTCGGCGTTGTGTGACGCGAAGCCTCGCCAGAAGTTCGTCCACAGAGAACGGCTTGGTGAGATAATCATCTGCGCCTGCATCCAGCGCCTTGATTTTGTCCGCATCCTCACTTCGGGCGGAGATCACGATGATGGGCACATTGGACCAGCTGCGAATACGTTCAATGACCTCCACGCCGTCCATGTCCGGCAGTCCCAGATCCAGCAGGATGATATCCGGATTGTGGGACGCCGTTTCAAGCAGCGCCATCTCAGCACAGCTTGCTTCAATGAATCGGTAATCGTGCATTTTGAGTGTCGTCGTAATCAGGTTGCGGACGGGCTTGTCGTCCTCCACAACCAGAATCAGAACCTTATTCATACAGGCTTACCTCCTCAGCCGGAAGGGTAAAGGTAAAGATCGCACCATGCGGCTGGTTGTCCCTGACAGAGATATAGCCGCCGTGTGCGTTGATGATCGACTTGCATAGACACAGCCCCAAGCCGAGGCTGCGGCGGCTATCGGCAATGTGCGTATGCCCTGTATAGAACATTTCAAACACATGCTCCTTTGCGTCATCCGCAATGCCGGGGCCGTTGTCCGCTACAGAAATATGCACGACGTCGTCGCTTTGGTTCACGGTAATATCAATCCGGGAACCGGCGGGCGTATACTTGATGGCATTGTCGATCAGATTGACGAGTACCTGCACAATGAGCTTAGCGTCTGCATGAACCAGCATATATTTGTCACTGCTATGCACCTTGATGATATGATCCCCGCTGTGACGGATCACATGTCGGAGCGCTTCGTCAATGATCTCTTCCATCAGCTCGGCGGTAGGATTCAGGTTCATTCTTCCGTCTTCTATCCGCGTAACAGACAGAAGGTTTTCCACTAGATTGATCAGCCACATGGAATCATCGACCATATCCGCATACAGCTGCTGGCGTGTGGTTTCTTCCATATTGGCACTATTATTCAGCAGATTGACTGCGTTGCCGGAAATGGTGGTCAGCGGTGTGCGCAGATCATGAGAAATGGTGCGAAGCAGATTGGCGCGCAGCTGCTCATTCCGGGCAAGAACGGCTGCTTCCTCTTTTTCACGCGCGTTCTTGTCATTTTCCAGCGCCAATGCGCCCTCGCCCAGCATGGACAAAAGAACGCTGTGTTCAAAGGCGTCCAGTGCACCCTTGTGCATGTCAATGCCGGCGACGCCATACACGCGATGATTGATGCGAATCGCAAGATACAGGCATTTTGCATCGGAAAAGGTATCCGTAGTCGCACCGGCATGCTTGTTATGCTGGCTTACCCACAGTGCGGCAGCAGATTCCTGCAAAGAGATCAATTCTGTGTTTGCTGTGTGCTCATGGGCAGAAAAATACGTCGGCTCTCCCAGCTGATCGTCGTTCTTCTGATAGATGACGACGTCCCGCCCGAGGAGCCTGATGAGCTGCTGTGCCAGCACATGGATGATTTCGTCCTGATTTTCTGCCCGGCTGAGCAGCTGATCTGTATCAAAGAGAATCTGCGTGCGGTATGCCGCCTGAGCAGACTGGCGGGCATTGTCCTTGAGACGGGTAGCGAGTGTTCCAGTCATGTACGCTGCCAGAAACATCACGGCAAATGTGATGGGATACCCCGCGTCAAAAGCATGCAGAGAAAACCGGGGCTGCGTGAAGATAAAGTTGAACAGCAGAACGCTGGCCAAAGCCGAAAACAGGCTGTATGCGCGATGCGTGGTTGCTACCGCAGTCAGCAACACGCCAAGGATATATACCATGATGAGATTGGCATCCGAAAAGCCGAGATTGTAAAACAGCATATTGACACTTGTAACGCCCAGCAGAATCGCAATGCTCTTGGCCGTATCGTCCACAGAGAAAGACAAAGGATTTTTTGCTGCGCGCCGAGGGCGGTAACGCTGGTTCATGCCACCGTCTGGAATGATGTGAATGTCCAGATTGGGTGCTTTTGCAATCAGTTGTTCTGTCAGATTTGGCGTTCTCCAAAGTGCGTTTCTTGCTGCTGCACTGCGTCCCAGCACGATTTTCGTCACGCCGGACAGTCTGGCGTATTCCGCAATCTGATACGGCACATCATCTCCGTAAACTGTTTCAATGCTCGCGCCAAGCTGCTCAGCCAGACGGATATTTTTTCTCAGGCGAATCCGATTGCTCTCCTCCATGACCGCAAAATCCGGCGTTTCCACGTACAGCGCTGTGAAGCGCCCGTGAAAGGCGCTTGCCATGCGCGCCGCCGTCCGGATGATTTTGGCATTGGACGGCGCGGATGAGAGACAGACCAGCACATGCTCATCCGTGCGATAAGCGCTGTACTGCTTTTGCGTCTGCATGGATAATCGGCTGATTCGATCTGCACACCGGCGAAGCGCAAGCTCCCGCAGCGCAGACAGCTTTTCAAGCTGTTCAGGGTCGTGAATGTGCAGACGCTGCATCAGCGCCTCGGGGTCTTCGTCCACCATTTCTACCTGATCTGCACCGTCAAACACCACGTCGGGAATCCGCTCCTTCACGGATTCGCCCGTAATGGAGACCACAATATCATTCAGGCTTTCGATGTTCTCAACATTAAGCGTCGTGTAGACATCAATGCCTGCGCCAAGCAGTTCGTCAATATCCTGCTGACGCATGCTGTGACGGCAGAATGAGGGATTAAAGCACGCCAGCTGATCCAGAATAATCAGCTGAGGTTTGCGTTTGAGCGCTGCGTCCAAATCGAATGCCTGTACCGTGCAGCTGCCATCATCGCTGCTGCAGAGGGGAAGATGCTCAAAACGCTTTAATAGGGAAGCGGCAGAGGAGCCCTGCTTGGCATTGGTAAAGCCGATCACGGTATCCACGCCGCGCTTTCGCTGAACCAGCGCGGCGGACAGCATGGCATGCGTTTTTCCTGTTCCCTGAGCGTAGCTGAAAAAAATCTTCAGTCTGCCGCGGTTTTTGTGATCGGTTTCGCCTGAACGCATATTCTCCCTCCTCATCCGACGCATTTATTATACCATCGGAGGTCTGCGTTTTCTATCCCGAGCGTTTTTCTTGTTTCGTATTTTGCGTCCTCTTTTGTTCTGCATAACGGCATACCTGAAAAAATCAACATCTTCCATTTTACGGAATCCTGCAGCGAACAGGATAACGACGGCAATCAGTAGGAGTACACCCTTTAAACATTTTTTTTACCTTCTCTCTGATAGAGTGGTTATGTGTGGAAGCATTTCTGTATATCCCGAATGCTTCCCAGAACCAACAGCGTTTCATCGGCAGAAAGCTTCGTATCGGGCGTGATCATGGTGTTGAGCTTGTGGTTCTGCTTGGTCGCCAGCAAATTGATGTGGTGCCTTTTGCGCACGTCCAATTCGATAACTGTCTTTCCTGCCCATGATGGAGGTACGGAAACCTCGACAATCGCATTATCGCCATCAAGCTCGATGTAATCAAAGATGTTGTTGGATCCATAGCGTACGGCCGTCCAGTTGGCAAGCTGCTTTTCGGGATATACCACTTCGTCAGCGCCATTATTGAGCAGAAACTTAGCATGAACGTCACGGTTGGCGCGGGCAACGATCATTTTTGCGCCGAGCTCCCTGAGCAAAGAGGTCGTTTCCAGTGAGCTCTGAAAGTTTTCGCCGATAGCGACAATGCACACGTCGAAGCTATTCACACCAAGCGAGGACATGAATTCCTCATTCATGCTGTCGCCGATCTGCGCACTGGTCACGTAGGGAAGCACGGCGTTGACGCGCTCCTCCACCTGATCCACTGCCATCACATGATGATGAAGCTCGTGCAGCCTCACCGCAATCTGTTTGCCGAAACGGCCCAATCCAATCAGCAAAATCGATTTCATGTCGATCCTCCTTATCCAACGATAATCTTTTCTTTGGGCAGCATGCCGGCATGCGCGGCTTTACCGGACGCCGTTGCAAAAATGAGCGTCAGGCCACCGACACGCCCGAAGAACATCAGCAGAATCAGAATAACGCGAGACCCGCTGCCAAGACCTGGTGTAATGCAAAGCGTCAGTCCCACTGTGCCGATAGCGGACGCCGTCTCAAACAGGCAGGTCATCACTGGCAGATTTTCCATCCAGCTGATGCACAGTCCGCCTGCAATAAAGAAAGTCAGATACAGCATCAGAATCGCCGCCGCATGGCGAACAGTATCATCATCAAGCCGACGATTGAAGCATCGGATGCTTTCTTTGCGCCTGCAAACGGAAATCACAGAGCAGATCAGGACAACGACAGTTGTCGTCTTCATGCCGCCCGCAGTAGATCCCGGCGCACCGCCGACGAGCATGAGCATCAGCATCAGAAATTGGCTTACCCCACTCATGCTGGCAATGTCAAGCGTATTGAAACCCGCTGTTCTTGGCGTGACAGATTGAAACAGAGAACCCCAGAATCGTTCGGCTTCGGTCAGATGCGACCACTGCGGCAGTGCCAATTCTCCAAAGTAGAAAAAAGCGGCAGGGAGGACGATCAGCACAACTGTGCTTAACAGAATCGCCTTGCTCTGCATACGATACTGCCAGATATGATAGCGGTTGATCCTGACGTCGTCCCACGTCAGAAAACCGATGCCGCCAATCACGATGAGAAGCATCACCACGATATTTACGACAGGAGAAGCAGCATATCCGGTAAGCGACGCATAGGGAATCTGTTCGCCAAGTAAGTCAAAGCCCGCGTTGCAAAAGGCGGAAACCGAGTGGAACAGTCCGTACCACATGCCGCGCAACCAACCGAAATCCTGCTGAAAATGGAAGCCGAGGATCATCGCACCAATCATCTCTACAGCAAAAGTGACTTTGAGAATGAAACCGGTCAGCTTCACGATGCCACCTACGTGATGGGCAGAGAGAGCATCCTGAAGCGTGCTGCGCTGCATGAGTCCAATCCTCCTGCCCGCTGCCATGGAAATCGAAACGACAACCGTGACGATGCCCATGCCGCCAATCTGAATCAGAACAAGAATCACCGCCTGACCAAACAGCGTCCAGTATGTCGCTGTGTTGTGCACGACAAGACCAGTCACGCATACGGCTGATGTAGCGGTAAACAGCGCGTCCAGAAAGCATGCGCTTTCTTCGCTGACAGTAGCGATAGGGAGCATCAACAGAGCTGCGCCACATAGAATCAGCAAAGCGAATCCGATGATGATAATCTGAGAAGACGATAAGTTGAGTCTGGATAACAGCCTGCTCATGCTCTCACCTCACCCGATCTGGTTTTCTTGTATTCATTTTCTCATAAGTTACATAAATGCGGTATGAATATCTTGTTCTTCACCTTAAGATTATATAAAGACCGGAGACTACATTCTGGATATGAGAAAGAATGCCGGCTCCGGTTTTTGTTTTATTGAGACATTTATTGGATTGTGAACATAATTGGAATTTTCGCTTACCGGACAAAAAACGCTGATAATGCGAAACGAGAAAAAGACGGTAAAACCAACTTCGGTGCTACTGGCAAGCAATGCCCCGTGATAGCCACGGCGCTGCTTGTTGGGAAAAAGTCCCCAAACCCCTTCGTGAACGCACGGTGAACCCGTGCGGCTGCGCGTTTCTGCGAAGCGCTTAATGCAGTTGAAAAAACTCGCATGACTGATATCAGTCGTGCGAGTTTTAGAAGGAAAAGAATGATATTATGTCTTTAAGCAAGAGAGCATTACTGAGAAAAACGATTCAGCTTTTTCATCTTGCGGGAGCAGACAGAGGGAGAAGTTTTTCAATCTCGCTCAGAATTTCGTTGAGAGAGCCCGATTCGATTAATCCGTTCAGTTCTTCTGTTCCTGCTGCGGTAATCTGTTCAATATATGGAGTGGCGGACTGGATCAGCGCATTGATGGCCAACCCAACGAGGAAGCTGATGATCATGGCGATGATCAGCCAGATCAGGATTGCCCTGGAGAAATGCCGCACATTTGGATTCTTGTGAGTAAACGCCATCATGATGCAGATAAGCCAGCCGATGACGGGAATGGAGAACAGAAACAGAAAACCGAAGAATGCGCCGGTGCCGACAATCTGGGCAGCAGGCTTCTTGGCTGTGCGCTGCGTCCCCTCATGCCGAGCAGAGGATACAGCAGTCTGAGATACAGTCTGAGATACAGGTCTTTGTATGGGTTGGGGAGTGATTCGCTGTGTGGTCTGTGATACAGCTCTGCGGCTGCGCTGCTGTGCTGGATCGGGATTGACTGCCGGACGAGATGGTATGGCGGATGCAACCCGTGTTCCACACTGTGTGCAGAAGGCGGCGCCGTCGCGCAGCCCAGTTCCGCATTTCATGCAAGTGTTCGCCATAGTGATCCTCCGTTCATACAGGATTGATTACAGTTTTGCGCCGCAGGAACCGCAGAAGCCCGCAGTGCTTTCGTTTTTTGCGCCGCAGTTTCCGCAGAATTTGCCTCTTGAACGGCGAGTCGGGGTCTGCGAGATTTGCGGCGCTTCGTATACGGCAGGCATTTCTTCGGAAACTTCATCATGGACAGACGCTTGGTATGCAGGCGTTTCGTATGCGCTTGTTTGATATGCAGGCGCTTCGTAAGCGGACGTGTCATGGGCGGGCGCAGTATAATCGGGCTGTGTACTGTAGCCGCCTTCAGCCTTTGCTTTTTCCCACATCTCCTTGAAGCTGGAGGAAATGCGGCAGAGACTGCCGTACAGATCAAAGGTGATTTGCGTGGTGGGCGCAACAGCCATATAGCCCGCCATCGTCTGACAGAGCACATAGCTGTCCAGGAAAGCGAACTTGACCACCCATGCGATCAGGCAGGCAAGCACAAAGGCGAACAGTCCGCTCCACCTGAGGAGCTTGAACAGCACACCCACGGGAATGAAAATGACCAATACAGCGGCCAGCGTAGCGAGAATCAGTTTGAGCATGGTCATGGCTGCGTTTTTGAGCAGGTGCTTGACGTTCTGCGCGTAGATCACAACGCCGTCACAGGCGCTCTGAAAAGCCCCCTGCTGAGATTGATAGAACGTATAGCCCAGACAGCATTCGTCGATATAGCCAAGGGACAGCTCAACAAACCATTTGACGAGACTTGCGGCCTTATCCATACCAGGAATGAAATCGAGATAGTTGCTAGCCTTTTCAATCTTTCTTTGAATCTGCTTGACCGCGCCGGCAATCAGTTTATCCAGAGCAAGGTATACGTTGGCGGTAACAAAGCGTTCCTTGACCAGTTCTTTTCCATATTCAACCTGATTGGAGGGAACCTGTCCCGTCGCAGCTACTTCGGCAAGCACAGCAATGTGTCCGGCCTTGAACAGATAGCCTACGTAGTTCATGATAAGCAGATGCACATATTTAATGCTGCCGCACCAGATGAGGAAGCCGATGAAAAGCCCCGTATCACCAAAGAGCCAGCCAATACCGGCGAAGATGGCCAGCAGCAGGCCCATGATCAGTACCATGACGCCGCCCAGGGCGCACTTTGCCATGCAGAAAGGCATTGTTTTGCGGAAAAGCTGCTCAGCGTTCATTGAGAATTCCCTCCTTCAGAATTTGAATGTCAGAATTTGAACAGTTTTCGGATGTCATTCAGATCGACATCCGCGTTTCTTCTGGGCTCCGGCTTCACATAGTCATATCCTCCATGCGGTTCCCGGCGGTAGAAGCCGATGCAGGCGCAGTCGGGATCGCCCTCAAAGCAATGCTCGGTATCGACATTGTAGACCACGCCGTCGATCCGCTTGAAAAGCTGTTCAATGCTGGGATACTGTCCTGCCTGACGGAATCCGTTTTGCAGAAGAATCTGGCGGTACTGCTCGACGGCGCGGCGGGCAGCCTGGGCATTGCCGCTGAAGCTGGCGCTGAAAACGACGCCGTCCTCGCCGTACTCCTCGATGCACAGTTGCGAACCGCCGCAGCACCATCTGGGATACTGCGGGAGAAGCGTATCCCACTGAGCCATGACAGCAACGTTTTTCTGCGCTGCCATCTCTTCCTCCTGGACAGCGGCAGGCAGCTTGGAACCGCAGTTATCACAGAATTTCATGCCCAGGCTGTTCTGCTTTCCGCAGGATGGACAGACGGCGCTTTGCGCCAGCGTCTGCTCCGGCAGCTTTGTGCCGCAGCCGGGACAGAATTTTTTATCTGCCGGGGAGGGTTGTCCGCAACCGGGACAGACCTTCATGTTCTGGCCCAGCTGTGTGGCATAGCTCTGCATGGTGCGCTCCAGATTGGCGAAAGCGCCCTCAAGACCTGCTGTACTTCGACGGGTTTGCTGCTGGGCGTTGCCTGCCGCCTGCTCAAAATGTCCGGCGGCTTTGTTGACGTATTCCGTCGCTTTGGGCTCCACAGCCTGCTGAACAGCTTTGCCGATGGCGTCGCTCAGTCCTCTGCTGACGGCGTTGCGAAGCGTTCTTTTCAGGAAACTCATGATCATCCTCCTATGGCTTACAGATTTTTATAACGGATCAGAATCTGTTTTCTGCTGGATACTTCCAGTTTTTTGTAGATGTTCTTGCAGTGAAAATGAATGGATGAACTGCTGACGGAGAGTTCTTTTGCGATTTCTTCCTGCGTCTTGTCTGTGAGCAAATGGGCAAATACTTCAAGCTCCCGTGGGGATAATCTGGCAAATTCGGGGTATGTCGTCTGGATGGCGCGGAATTCCTGCTTGGCCAGTGTCAGATACTCAAAAAAGCCCAGCTTGTTGTCTGCCTTGTTTTCCATTGTTTCCCCCCTTCTCAGAAGGTTTTGTGCTGTCGTCCCTTTGCATTTGTGTTGATCTGAATGAATGCATCTGTTATGATATAGACATCCCATGATTCATGTTTGATTGAATTATACCGTTTCATCAGGGTAGAAAAAAATCCCTTGTTTAAGGGGTTTACAGGTTTCCTACCATAATTCAGAGGATATTTGCCAGAACAGGGGATGTTACAGTGAATGATATGATCCTTTTGGACAACCAGAGGAAACGTCAGAACTACAGTTTGAAGAAGCTGTTTGGTTTTGCCATGTTTAGTTTTTGGCAGATGGGCTTCATCTATTTCATGGGGCCTGCGCTGACAGTCAACGGCAGAACGCCCCTTCCGATCAACATGGACAACCTGACGGCGCTGATCGCTGTGAGCTATGTCGTGTCCATTCTCATCATGATCTTCCTGCCGCGCCGCGTGGTATGGGCGGAGCGAATGGGGACGATGGCTGCGCTCATGACGGTGCTCGGATTGTTCCTTCCGCTTCCGGATGGAATGCTCAGAGGGCTTATCTATGCGCATGTATTCTGCTGCTGCGTGATGATCGGATTTGAGACGTTTATCATCGTCAATTTCTTTTCGGAAGAGAGCGCGGTCACGGCGCTTACTGCGGGATATGGTTTAGCTCTTGCGCTGATTGCGGTGGTTCAGAACGACCTGATTCCGGTGACATTTCCGGTTTTCCGCCTGGTTACGGTGGCAGCGCTGCTTGGGTTGCTGCGCTTTGCGTTCTATTTACCTGCTGCTGCCCAGGCCTGCCCGCAATACGTGGGCAAGGGGAGCGGCCTGATTGCGCCGAGAAAGATGCTGGCCGGCACCGGTATTCTGGTGTTTGTCAGCGCGCTGATGGCGGTTTCCGGTCCGTCCATCGCTGCGCAGGTGGAGCATGGCGTTTTTGTCATGTATCTGGTGGACGCGGCGGCAAGCGCGTTGATCTATTTGCTGTATAAGAAGAGAGAGGTTCATCCATTCCGCAGCATTTCCGTCTGCATCGGGATTGGCTGTATCGGTTTCCTGCTGATGTATGTGGCGTCGTATGTTCCGATGTTAGGGGGAGTTTCCTGCGCGATGATCGGCGTGGGCGTGCTGCCATGCCAGATGCTTCCGCTGTATGGTCTGGTGCTGATAAAGTCGTATCCGTCAAGGTATATTTCTCCTGTGATCATCGCGCTTGCACTGGTTGCGGTGCTGGTGCAGGGCAGCATGGTAGAAATATTCCGCGCTGCGCCTGCGATGCTTTGTCTGGCCTATGCGGTGATCATGGTGATTCTGGTGATTCTCTATTTGCAGGTTGAGCCGTTCTTCCTTTATACGCTGCACCGGAAGATTCCTGAAAGCAGCGGACTGATGGAGCAAGCCGTGGAAGCAGTGCCGAAGCAGGAAGATGACATACAGGAAAAGACGGAAGAAATGCTTGATGCGGAAGTGATCGTTGAGGACTCGCTTCTTGCATGCCTTTCCAAGCGGGAGATGGAAGTTGTGGACCTGATTGCGCGCGGATTTTCCAATGCGGAAATCGCAGGCGTACTGTTCATTTCCCCGCATACCGTCAACGACCATACGAAGAAGATTTATAAGAAGCTGAACGTGCACAGCCGCATGGAGGTTGCGGTGCTTGTGAACCGACAGAAATCCGGAAACGTTTGAATTTGCTTAGAAACATTTGTGTTTTGCTTGCAGCAGGAAAAGAAGCACAGAATCATTCATCATCAAGTATAAAGTCGGCAGAAGGGTATTATGTTTTCGGTTGCCTATTCGCAAATTCGCGCATAATATAAAAGTTTTGCGGTTTATAATCGCAAAACTTCTTGATTTTTTGGCTGTGTTGCGGCATACTATATACAGACGGAGGTGATGGGCATGATTGACAGACCACTTTATGTAGAAAGAATTATGGCGTATGCGGATACGCCGTTTGTAAAAATCCTGACCGGCGTTCGCCGCTGCGGTAAGTCCACGATTCTCAAAATGATCATGGAGAAGCTGCGCAGCGAGAAAGGGATTCTCCAGGAGCAGATCGTCAGCTATCGCTTTGATTCCATGGAATATGAGGACATGACGGCGAAGCAGATGTATCAGGAGCTGAAAAGCAGGATATGCCCTCATGGAAGGACCTATTTCTTTCTGGATGAAATGCAGGAAATCGAAGGCTGGGAAAAGGTCGTCAATTCTCTGGCCTCCGATTTTGATGTGGGTCTGTACGTGACTGGCTCCAACTCCCGCATGATGTCCTCTGAGATTTCCACCTATCTGACCGGACGGTATGTAGCGTTCAGAATCTACACGCTTTCCTTCCGAGAGTATCTGACATTCAAGCGTCAGTACGCGGCCATTGAAGATATCCATAAGGAATTTGCCAACTACATTCGCTTGGGCGGTTTTCCTGCAACGCACCTGCAGGCGTATGGGCAGGACGAGGTATACACCATCGTTCGGGATATTTACAATTCCACAATTTTCTCGGATATCGTCAAGCGCAACCAGGTGCGCAAGATCGATCAGCTGGAGCGGGTTGTCCGGTATACCTTCAATAATGTCGGAAACACTTTCTCTGCCAAGTCGATTTCCGATTATCTGAAAGCAGAGCGCCGATCGCTGGATAACGAGACGGTATACAGCTATCTTGAAAAGCTGGAGAAGGCCTATCTGCTGTATCGTTGTTCCCGGTATGATCTTCAGGGCAGAGAGATTCTGAAAACGCAGGAGAAGTTCTATCTGGCTGATACCGCTCTTCGCTACAGCGTTCTGGGTTACAACGATGATACTGTTGCGAGCAGCCTCGAAAACGTCGTCTATCTTGAGCTGTGCCGCCGTGGATATACCGTCCATATCGGCAAGACCAGCGACGGTGAAGTGGACTTTGTTGCAGCCCGCCAGAACGAGAAACTCTATGTGCAGGTCACGCAACGCATCGAGTCAGAAAAGACGGAGAAGCGCGAGTACGAACGATTGCTTGAAATCCGTGATAACTATCCGAAGTATGTTTTGCGCACGGATGCGTTTGCGGGCGGCAATTACGAGGGGATTATCACGATGCACGTTGCTGACTTCCTGCTGAGCGACGCGTATTAAATTCATATAAGAGATTTCAAAGAATCATATGGTTGATACTGTTTTGATACTGAAATCTGTGATATAATCTGAGAAAGCAGCCACAAAAAAAGAAAAAACAGGTGTAGATGCCTGAAAACTAAACAAATTTACTTAGTAAACATATAAACTTGCCGAGTGGGAATAAATAACATTGTCGTGAGGCAAACGTCTTTATCCTCTTTGGGGCAAAGTCGTTTATCCTCCAGCTACATAAAAAATGAGACCTTGAAGAGTAAAATCTTCGAGGTCTTTTTTCGTAGACATAGAGTCTGAAAACCTTGTAATATCAGGATTTCTTGCGTGGTAAAATTGCGATTTTATCATGTAAAATCGTTCTGAAAACAGCATAATAAATAGGTTGTTTTGAGAATAAACAAGTTTGCCCCAAACACGATAAACGACCTTGCACCGTGACATAGAGAGATTCCCAAATCACGTTTTCGGGAAATGCAGAAATTCAGTCCTCATCAGGATTTTCGCCTTTCCCCAGTTCTGGATTTGGGAACCCCAGAAAGGTGAAATGCTGTTTTTGGGGAACGGATTTGGGAGAAATCCGGAAAAGAGGTTTGCGGATATGCGCAAGAAAGGTTTTAAGGGCAGATGTGAAAAGCGGGTGCTCGGGAAGAGCAAAGAGGTGTGCAGGACGTATGATGCGATCCAGTACGCTTGTGCGGATTGGCTTCAGAACGACGACAGCGTACAGGAGATACGGAGCAATGTGCCGCTGGAGGGAAGCGAGTATACAGCGCTTGCCGAAACCCATATTCCTTTTCATTATCTGTATAGGCACATGTCCCCTTACCGGGATACACTTCGCAAAAGTACAGACGGCTGAATTGGTGCCATATCATGGGCTCGTGCAGGGATAAGCGTTTTTCTTCAATTTCACCAAAGGGCACGATGGTTTCTTCAATCACGTCATATCCGGTTTCCTCTTTGACTTCCCGGATCAGTGCCCTGTGGTCATCCTCTCCGCTGTCCATTCCTCCGCCGGGGAGCTTCACTGCGCCAAAATGATCCTCAACCGTCAACAGCTTCCCGTCGATAAAGATGATGCCTCATACGCAAACGCGCCGGATCTCTTCCAAATCGTGCACATAATTCTCCGCATCCAGAATGAGTCATTGTATCATGGTGGTTCACCGATAAATTGGAATTAATCTGTCTATTGCCTGAATAATGTATGCCACATTGTCCTCGATCGGTTTTGTTCCATCCACCCGGATGATAGGGCAGTTTACCTTTTGCAGCCAGTCTTCGATATCGTCATCCTGTCTTGATTCCGCCAGCTTAAAGAAAGCCTCTTCCTGGCTGTGCAGATCCCCGCCCGCGAGCATCCTGCTGCCGAACTTCTGAAAAGAACGGTTTCTCACCCTCTGTGAACGGATATCTTTGGGAACTTCAATCACGACAACATAGCTGTACAGGGGGATAATCTCTTCTCCGTAATCACCCTTAACAGCAGAAAAGACAAAATCAGGGTGTATGCGGACCTCTTCCATAAGAAGCCTCTCAACCTCTGCCCGCGATCTGGGGTTGGTGTATGGTTCGTCCGCATGCGTTCTTGAAAAGTACAGATGCTCATTGTCAATAAAGTGGAAATCCATTCTTTCGGCCAAGGCTTTGCCGAGGGTGCTCTTTCCGCATCCGTTCAGTCCGCAGATCTGAATACCCGTTCCCATATCATTTCTCCGTCTGCAAATTGAGGTTTATTTATGTCGTGGATATTCGGGCATCAGATCAATCAATCTGATTGTTCGCCCTTCTTTATCCAATAATATTTCAATATTTTCCACATCCCCGCCCAAGTGCATCATGAATTCTCTGCAAATGCCGCAGGATGGAATGATATTTCCATCTTTATACACGGAAACCACTTTTGTGATCTCACTTTCGCCATATGTAAGCATTGTTGATAAAGCATTTCTTTCCGCGCACATTCCTATAGAGCCATCCGTATCAATGCATATTCCCTTATAGATATTTCCTTTTTTTGTGAGTACAGCAGATGCCACACTCCCCACCCACATTCTCATTGTTGATAAAGCATTTCTTTCCGCGCACATTCCTATAGAGCCATCCGTATCAATGCATATTCCCTTATAGATATTTCCTTTTTTTGTGAGTACAGCAGATGCCACACTCCCCACCCACATTCTGTTTGAAACATCAT
>JAGBAV010000100.1 GCA_017938795.1 Clostridia bacterium | reverse complement strand
TCAAAAAAAGTTTTTATAATGGAGCAGAGGAACTGATCGCAGTTGACCTTCCAGGTGCTTACTCGATGTCTTCATTCACTTCAGAAGAAAGTATCACAAGCGGTTATGTAAAAAATGAAAATCCAGATGCAATCATCAACATCGTGGATGCGACCAACATCGAGCGCAACCTCTACCTGACCATGCAGCTCATGGAGCTGGATATGCCGATGGTGCTTGCGCTCAATATGATGGACGAGGTGCGCGGCAACGGCGGCTCCATCCTCGTCAATGAGATGGAGGCGCGTCTGGGCATCCCCGTCGTGCCGATCTCCGCAGCGAAGAATCAGGGCATTGACGAGCTCGTTGATCACGCGCTGCATGTCGCCCGGTATCAGGAGCGCCCCGGCCGCGCAGACTTCTGCGACGCCGAGGCAGAGGGCGGCGCCGTCCATCGCTGCCTCCATGGCATCATGCACCTGATCGAGGATCACGCCAAGGCTGCCGGCGTCCCCGTCCGCTTCGCTGCGAGCAAGCTCGCCGAGGGCGACCGCCTGATCGCGCAGCAGCTCGACCTCTCCCAGAATGAACAGGAGATGGTCGAGCACATCATCGTACAGATGGAGGAGGAGCGCGGCCTTGACCGCGCCGCCGCTATCGCCGACATGCGCTTCGCCTTCATCCGCAAGGTCTGCGACGCCACGGTCGTCAAGCCGCGGGAGTCCCGCGAGCATGCGCGCTCCGCGGCGATCGATCGCTTCCTCACCGGCAAGTATACCGCCATCCCGGCCTTCATCGCCATTATGGGGCTGGTGTTCTATCTCACGTTCAACGTTGTGGGCGCCGTGCTCTCTGAATGGCTTGAAGCGCTCATCAGCCTGCTCACCGGCGCGGCGGAAACCGCCCTCACCGCTTTGGGCGTCAGCAACGTCGTGCATTCGCTGGTCATCGACGGCGTGTTCGGCGGTGTGGGCTCGGTGCTGAGCTTCCTGCCCTTCATCGTCACGCTTTTCTTCTTCCTCTCCATGCTCGAGGACAGCGGCTATATGGCCCGCGTCGCCTTCGTCATGGATACGCTGCTGCGCAGAATCGGCCTCTCCGGCCGCAGCATCGTGCCGATGCTGGTGGGCTTTGGCTGCACGGTTCCGGGCGTCATGGCGACCCGCACCCTCCCCTCCGAGCGCGACCGCCGCATGACGATTCTCCTCACGCCGTTCATGAGCTGCTCGGCAAAGCTGCCGATCTACGCCTTCTTCTGCGCGGTGTTCTTCCCCGATCACGTTGCGCCGATCATGATCGGCCTGTATGTGCTGGGCATCGCCGCCGCGATCCTCGCCGCACTCGTGCTGCGGCGCACGCTGTTCACCGGCGAGCCCGTCCCCTTCGTCATGGAGCTGCCCAATTACCGCATGCCGGGCGCGCGCAACGTCGCGCTCCTCCTCTGGGAGAAGGCGAAGGACTTCCTCCAGCGCGCCTTCACCGTCATCTTCGTGGCGACGATCGTCATCTGGTTCCTGCAGACGTTTGATATGCGCCTGAATGTCGTCACCGACTCGCAGGACAGCCTGCTCGCCTCTCTCTCCGGCTGGATCGCGCCGCTGCTCGCCCCGCTCGGGCTTGGCGACTGGCGCGTGAGCACGGCGCTGATCTCCGGCTTCATGGCCAAGGAGAGCGTCGTCTCCTCGCTGTCCATCCTCTATGGCTCCACGGAGGCCATGCTTGCCTCCATGACGCCGCTTGCCGCCGCGAGCCTGCTGGTCTTCAGCCTGCTGTATACGCCGTGCGTTGCCGCCGTCTCCTCCATCAAGCGCGAGCTCGGCGGCAAATGGGCCGTCGGCGTGGTCGTCGGCCAGTGCGCCATTGCATGGGTCGCCGCACTGATCGTGCGGCTGATCGGCCTTGCCTTGGGGGTGATGTGAATGAACGCCGCCTCCATCGCCGTCCTGCTGGTTCTGCTTGCGCTGGTCATACTGGCTGTGCGCCGCATCCGCAGAAAGCGGCTGCTCTTCTCCTGCGGCGGGGACTGCTCCCGCTGCGCCGGGCATTGCCCGAAGAAAACCTCATAAACATGTTCAGCGCGCCGGCAGATCCCTGCCGGCGCGCTGCTGCTATGTATGAGGGTGCTGGTTATTCGAAGATCAGCCTGCCGAAGTCCTGCCGCCTGTGGTAGTCCGGCTTCGCGCTCGTCAGGTCCGCCCATGCGAGGTAATGCGGCACATCGGTCTTGTCGCCGCACTTGTAGAAGTTGCCTGCGGCCTCGCCCTCCAGGAAGAAGCGCGGGAAAAACAGCCGGATAAAGGACACCGGAATGCTGAATTCGATGCCCCATCCATCGTCCGTCGTGAAGGGCTTCGGCGCGAAAAGCTCGTCCTTGTCCTTAACCAGCTGGCGGATGCGCGTGGGCCGGCCCGCGCCAAAGCCCAGATACAGCGTTCCGAGCGGATTCCACTCAAAATTCAGGTAGCGCTCGTCGCCTGCATCCGGCGCGAAGAAAAACTCCAGACAACTGTCCGTGCAGACCATCGCCAGCGGCTCTGTCAGCGTCGCGCGGATCTTCTCTTCCTTCGCATGCATGCGCACATACAGGCGCTCGCCGTCATGGCAGGCCTGCGCCCATGCGCGCACACCGTTGTCCGCCAGCCATGGCTGATGCGTCATCTCCACGCCCGCCACGGCGCTCCAGTCCGGCTTGTCCATTCTGACAATGTGATAGGGCTTCATGTGCATTCCTCCGTCCTCCCGCGCCGGGCGCGTACTCTCTGCTTATATTGTATGACATCCCGCTGTGGAATGCAAGCAAAAGCAGACAGACGCTCTGCGCATAGGCATGCTCACTGTATGCCGCCGGCCTGCGTGGTGTAGAGCTGGTAATACAGCCCGCGCTTGGCCATCAGCTCCTCATGGCTGCCGGCCTCCATGATGCCCTTGTTGCCGATATAGAGGATGCGGTCGCAGCTGCGGATCGTCGAAAGCCTGTGCGCGACGATGAAGCTCGTCCTGTCCTTGAGCATTTCGGCGATACCATCCTGCAGCAGGCGTTCCGTCTGCGTGTCGATTGAGGAGGTTGCCTCGTCGAGGATCAGGATCCGCGGATCGCTCACCAGCGTGCGGGCGAAGGCAATCAGCTGCCGCTGCCCCTGCGAGAGGTTGCCGCCGCGCTCGCGCACGACCGTCTGGTATCCGTTCTTCAGCTCCCGGATAAAGTCGTCCGCATGCACGCGCTTCGCTGCCTCGCGGATCTGCGCGTCCGTCGCGTCAAGGCGGCCGTAGCGGATATTCTCCATGATCGTCCCGTTGAAGATGAAGCTGTCCTGCAGCATGATGCCCAGCTGGCTGCGCAGGCTGGCGAGTGTCGCCCGGCTCACATCGTGCACGCCGCCGTCCTTGTCGTGCAGCAGGATCCTGCCGCCATTGAGGTTGTAGAAGCGGCACAGGATGTTGATGATCGTGCTCTTGCCCGCGCCCGTCGGGCCGACCAGCGCGATGCTCTCGCCCGCGCGCACATGCAGATCCATATGCTCGAGGATGTTGACGCCCTCTTCATAGGCGAAGGTCACGTCCTCGAAGGTCACCTCGCCGCTGATGGGCGGCAGGGTCTCCGCGTCCGGCGCATCGTCCACCACAACGGGCTCGTCCATCGTCTCAAAGATGCGCTCGAGGTAGGCGATGTTGTTGATGAAGGAGTTATAGATGTTCGCCAGATTCGTGATCGGCTGCCAGAAGCGGCTGACATACTGGCCCATGGCGAGGATCACGCCGAAGCTGACCATCTCTCCCCCGCCCATCCAGTAGACGCCGGCGATGTACAGGAAGGTCAGCACGATCTGCGTCAGCGTCTCGCTGGTCAGCCAGACGGAGTTGCTCAGGTACATCGCGCGCATCCATGCCGTCCGGCAGTCCCCCGCGAGGCGGCGGATGATGCCGGTGTTGATCTCCTGCCGGTCAAAGAGCTGGCTGACGCGCACGCCCTCGATCGACTCCGCCAGATAGGCGTTGTAGTTGGAGTTCTTGTTGCTCTGCGCCTGCCATGCCCTGCGCTGCCTCGGCTTGATGAAGACGATGAACGCAAGGAAGAACGGGAGGCCGGCCACGATCACCGTCGCCAGCGTCGCGTTTGTCGTATACATGAAGATCACGATGAACACGAGGTTGATGATCTCCAGCAGCATGTTGATGATGCCGTTGGAGAGGATATCGGACACCGAGTTCACATAGTTGATCACGCGCACGAGGATCTTGCCCGCCGGCCTGCTGTCATAGTAGCTGAAGGGAAGTCTTTGCAGGTGCGCAAACAGATCCTGTCGAATATCATAGATGATATCCTGGCTGACATGCGCCATGGTGCGCGAGCGGATCGTCGTGAAGACGATACTCAGCGCGATCACGCCGACGACGGCGAAGGCCATTTTCACCAGCATATCGACGTCGCCCGCAGGGACGGCCACGTCCAGCACCCATTCCGTGATCTTCGGGATGGTGAGCGAGGCAATGCTCGCCAGCGAGCTCATCACCAGCGCGAGGAGCATCTGGTGCTTGTGCCGCCCGATGTACTTGCCGGCGCGCAGAAGGTGCCTGAATTGGAACGGGGATTCCAGCTGCTCATCCACATCGTATTTATTCCTTGCCACGTCACATCACCTCCCCGCAGGTCAGGTCATTCTGCAGCGCGCAGGTCTCGTAGTAATAACCGCGCATGCGCATGAGCTCGTCATGCGTGCCGCGCTCTGCGATGCGCCCGTCGCGGATGACGAGGATGAGATCCGCATCGCGCATGGAAGAGATGCGCTGCGCGATGATGACCTTCGTGCAGGCATAGGGCAGGCTGCGCAGCTGCTCCTGAATGTACTGCTCCGTCTCGCTGTCCACGGCGGAGGTCGTGTCGTCCATGACGAGGATGCCGGGCTTCATCGCCAGCGCGCGGGCCAGCGCAATGCGCTGCCGCTGTCCGCCGCTGAGGCCGACGCCGCGCTCGCCGATGATGGTATCATATCCCTCGCCAAGGCGCTCAACGAATTCCGCTGCATCCGCGCGGGCAGCAAAGTCCTTCACCTCGTCCACAGTCAGGGACTGATTGCCGAAGGCGATGTTGCCCTCCACCGTATCCGAGAAGAGGAAGACGTCCTGCGTCGCCACGCCGATGCGGCTGCGCAGCTGCGAGAGCTTCCAGTCCCGCACGTCGCAGCCATCCACCATCACCTCGCCCTCCGTCGCGTCATAGCAGCGGGAAAGCAGGTTGATCAGCGTCGTCTTGCCGCCGCCCGTCGGGCCCATGATCGCCACGGTCTGCCCCGGCTCCACGGTGAAGCTCACATCCTCCAGCACCTGCTTGCGGTCAAAGCTGAAGGAGACGTTTCGGAATTCAATGCGCCCCTGCATGCTGTCGTGATCGACGGCGTCCGGGCTGTCCACGATGGACGGACGCGCACAGTCGATCTCCATGACCTTCGCCGCGCAGGTGGAGAATCGCTGCAGGTCGTTGAGCAGATTGCCCAGCTCGCGCATCGGCCAGGACAGCGCCCAGCTCAGCGAAGTAAACACGGACAGCTCGCCCGGGGTCATCTTCCCCTTGATGATAAAGAATCCGCCGAGGAAGATCGTGATGAGCATGATGGCATTGGCCAGCAGCTCAATCAGCGGATAGAAGCTCAGCCAGAGCTTGTTGATATTCAGATGGCTCTGGCGGAAAGCGTTGTTGCGCTCGGTGAATTTTTCCTTCTCATACTCCTCACGGGCGAAGGCCTTGACCACGCGGTTGCCGGCGATGTTCTCCTGCGCAGCCGCGTTCATCTCCGAGAGCCTTTCCCGCATGGCGAAAAAGCGCGGGCGGATATGCTTGGAATACACCTTCGTGATGAGCATCAGCACGGGCGTGACAACCACCAGCGTGAGCGTCAGCTGCCAGTTGACCGTCAGCAGGAAGAGCGTGGTGAACAGGAAGATGCACACGCTGTCCACAATCCTGAAATCAATGCTCGACAGAAAATGACGGCACCAGTCCACATCCGCGGACATGCGCGTCATCAGGTCGCCGGCGCGGTGCTGATTGAAGAAAGCAAAATCATTGTGCTGCAGGCGCGAAAACAGGCGGCTGCGCAGGTTATACAGGACATTTTGTGAGGTTGTCTCCAGCGTGATGATCATGCAGTAGCGCATCGCCTCGCGCACCAGCTTGGTCAGCAGCATCAGGCCAAGAATCCCCAGCAGCGGCTCCGGATTCTTCGCCAGAATCACATCGTCAATCAGTCTCTGGCTCAGCGCCGGATTGATCAGCAGCATCGCGCTGGTCACCACGCTCAGGGCGATCGCCAGGATGTGCCATTTCCGGTATTTCACATCCATGTTTCCCCAGAGCCATTTGAGTTGTCGCATCATTGCGCGCATCTCTCCTTTCGCATTCGCAGCCCATCGCTTATGTATCGCCAATTGCATGCATTATAGCATGTTTACTCTCCGTGCATCGGTCAGGATATCAGCAAAATGAGACGAAAGGTGCGCTTTTCATGCCGAATTATCGTAATATATTGGAGCATAAATGTCTCGTTTACACCAGCAGCCGGCTCTCCCGTTTTGAGCATCTGCACACGCGCTTTGAGATCATCCTCCCCCACAGAGGGCATATCCGCGCGAAGCTGAACGGACAGACGTATGACGTCGGCCCGGGCGATATGCTCTGTGTCTTCCCCGGGGTGCTGCACTGCTATGAGACAGACGAGCCGCTCGATGTGCTGATGATCACTTTCTATGAGGAGATGCTGCCGGAGATGGGTGTATCCCTTCGCAATACACAGCCCAGCTCCCCCGTCGCCGACCTGCACGAGGATGTCTCCTACTGCCTGCGTCAGCTGCATGCGCTCTCCTATGGCACGAATGCCGGCGAAATGCTGCTGCGCGCCTACCTGACGCTGCTCTTCGTGCATCTGACGCCGGCGCTGGCGCTGCAGCCCTCCGACCCTGCCGCTGCCAGGGAGCTGCTGTACCGCGCAATGAAGTACATGTCCCAGCATCTTGCGCAGCCGCTCAGCCTCAAGGGGACAGCGCAGGCGCTGGGCGTGAACAGCTACTATCTGTCCCATGTGTTCAGCGAGCGCATTCACATGGGCTTCCGCAAGTATCTCAATACCATGCGCGTAGACAGGGCGCGCCGCTTCCTGCGGCTGACAGCATGGCCGGTGGAGCAGGTCGCCGACGCCTGCGGCTTCGGCACGCTGCGGACATTTGACCGCGTGTTCCTCGCGCATTGCGGCTGCACGCCGCGCGAATACCGTAAGGCCGTGCTCGTCTCCCCGCCGACTGAGCGGCACGAGGCATGATATTCCCATACCGCGCTGCATCTGTATACAGCAGAATCCTCCCCCGCCCGGTTTGTCAGCCGGAGCAGGGGAGGATTCTTTCTTTATGCTGTTCATGCGTCAGGCGCCGGCCCTTCTGCACAAAAGAAGGGGCTCCACAGCCGGAGCCATGGAGCCGCCAGAAAGGTTTAGGGATTACTTGTTATCAGCAGTCACAGACTGCGCCGCAACGCGACCGGAAACGATGATCTCGGTCACGGCGTTGCCGCCCAGACGGTTGCCCGCGTGGTTGCCGCTGCAGACTTCGCCAGCCGCGTACAGACCCGGAATCGCAGCGCCTTCCTCGTTCAGGATGCGATGCGCAAGGTCAATCTTCACGCCGCCCATGGTGTGGTGCGTGGAGGGCGCCATGAAGCGGACGCGCAGATTCTCCAGCTTGTAGGTCTCCGGCAGGTAGTTGCCGTTCTCGTCCTTCTCGACGTCGCCGACAGTGGCCTGGATGGACAGCTTCTGCACATCAATCTCGTCGGTCAGACCCATGACATAGGCGTCATAGCGTTCGATCGTATCGCGCAGAACAGCTGCGTCACAGCCGATCATCTCGGCGGTCTCTTCAAGGGTGCGGAAGTACATACGGCCAGGCACGTCAAGCGCCTCGTTGTTGAATCCGCCCGTGCCGGCGGTAACGCCGGTGTTGGAAACTTCCACATAGATGCCCGGCACATACTTGAGGCCCAGCTTCTCAGCGGTTTCCTTGCTCATGCCGTTCTCGAAGCCGCCCTCAGAGAGAACGTCGCGCTCAGCGGACTCGTCGACGTAGCGCTTGCCGGTCGCCGCATTGACGAAGATAACATTCTCACCCGCGCCGCCAGCAAGGTTGCCGTTGTCAACCCAGCCCAGAGGCATCATCTGCGTCCAGCCCTCGCCAGCAATCGCCGCGCCAACAGCCTTCGCCATGTTGATACCGTCGCCGGTCATGCCGCTGCGGTTGGTGGTGCCGATGTTGTCCGCGATGAACTCCGGCTTCCAGTACTTGTTGGTCTCCTGAACCATTGCGATATTCGCGCCGTAGCCGCCGGTCGCAAGGATGACGCCCTTGGTCGCATACGCGGTAACTTCGGTGCCGTCATACTGCACAGCCTTGACGCCGGTGACGCGGCCATCGGTCACGATCAGCTCGGTCGCGGTGGTGCGCAGCATGAGTTCGTTCTTTTCATTCGCCTTGGTCACAGTGTTGAGCGGAACCTTGAAGTACGCGCCCCACTTATTGGAGTATTCAACGCCGTCAACGACGCCGCCGATCGGGGAGTTCTCTCTCTGCCACAGGCAGCCGATGAGGGTGAACTGACGGGCATAGTCAAAGATCGCGCCCTGCTCAACGAGCCACGGCTTGATCTCCTGACCACCTTCAACATACTGCTTGACCAGTTCCACATCGCTGTAGATCCACTCGCTGTTGTCAGCGCTCGGACGCAGGCCGCCGTAGTAGGTCTGGAAGATGTGCAGGTTCAGGGTGGAGAACAGGGTCAGATCGGTTTCCTTCTTGCCGGCTTCCAGCTGCGGCTTGGCCCAATCAAAGTACGCCTGAATCTCGGCCTTGAGTTCCTTGAGAATCGGGAGATATTCCTCGTGCACGCCGCGAACAGCATTGAGCTCGATGTCGCCGGCGACGAAGGGATGCTCCGCATCGACAGTGCCGTCGAACGGCTCCTCGGACCACGCGAGGATGGTTTCAAGGGTCGCGATACGGCCAATGTCATTCTTCACCTTGGCATAGGTCTCGCCGTCGATCGGGTTCACGCCGTCAACAGCATCCGGATTCGCCGCATCCCAGACGAGGTACGGCATCGCGGACTGGAAGGCGCCGCCGGAAACCAGCGTGTTGCCGCCCATCTCAGCAGCCTTCTCGAGGATGAGAACGGTGTTGCCGTCCTGCGCAGCCTGCGCAGCGGCAGCCATGCCCGCGCCGCCGGCGCCGACGATGACGACGTCCCAGGTGCCCTCGATCGGGGCCTGAGCGGTGTGCTCAACAGTCGCGGCCTTGAAGGCGCTCATGTTGGTGCAGGCAGCCTGCTCGGCAGCCGCATTCACGGCGTTGCGCAGAGCAGCGGAGGAGAAGGTCGCGCCGGCAACGGCGTCAACGCCGGAGCCATTGGCAGCGATCATGTCGGCGATCATCGGCGCATACGCCACGTCGCCCACGTGCTCGGTCTCCTTGGAGGAAACCACTTCGATGGCGGTCACAGCGGTCTCGGAGAAGGTCACGGCGACCTCAACCGGGCCATTGTAGCCTTCCGCCACGCCAGTGTAGGTGCCGGCGGTGAACGCCAGCTCCGCAGCCTCAGCAGCCTCGCCGGCAGCCTGAGCCAGCGCAGCAGCCAGAGCTTCCTTCACGGCGCCGCTGGTCACGGTCGCGCCGGCAACAGCCTCGACGCCCTCAGCATCGGCAGCGCCGATGATGGCGGCGGCCAGCGCCTCAGCGGCAGCGCCGCCGATGGCCGGGGTCTCATTCTCGGCAGTGATCTCAGCCGCAGTCACAGCAGCCTCGTCCACCGTGACCTTCACAGTCACAGCGCCGCCGAAGCCCTGCGCAGAGCCTTCGTACTCGCCCGGGGTGAACGCCGCAGCGCTGCCCACAGCGCAAGCAGAGACGAGCAGCATGAGCGCCAGTACGAGAGATACGATCTTCTTCATACATCTGTCTCCTTTCAGATATCCGTGCGTCAACCGCCGTCTGATCGTGCGCGATTGACATTCACATGTCAATTATGAGGGGTAAAGTTACTTTACTGTCAAGATTTGTTTATTGAGTTCTGCACGATTCTGCACGATATCCTCACGTTCTGTCCTCAGCTGGCAGATAGACCTCATGCATGCCCCATCTGCGTCCGTCCTCCCCGCGGTATACATTCCAGAGGATCGCATAGACATCGCCGCAGAGCCGCAGCCGGCGCTTCTCCATCCACTGCAGCAGATGCGCAACGTCCGGCTTCTCGCCCAGCGGCGCCTGCACGGTGCTGCGCACGCACAGCCTGCTCCCCAGCAGCGTTGTCCCCTCCAGCGGCAGCCCCAGCTGATGCGCATCCTCCACGCCGGCATAAGAGCCCAGCACATCATATATCGGCGTCAGGTTCCTGTCGTAGTGCATGCCCATCAGCCCGACAGGCGGCATCGCCTGCGACCAGAGCTTCTCCCGGCTCCGGGCGAGGGCAATCTCCCTTCGCTCCTGCTCGGTCTTTCCGCTCGCCTCGTCGCGGGAGCGCTGGCGGAAATAGAACGCAGGGGACATGCACAGCTCGATCGTCCCCTCCTCCAGCCGTTTGACAGCAGCCTTCTGCCGGCGCAGCTGCTGCATGGCTGCAGCAATGCTCCTTGCGTGTTTCTGCAGCTCCTCCAGCTTGACGTCGAAAGTGGCGCACATCTGGTCATAATCCATCTCGCTGACCATAGCCTGCGCCTCCCGCAGCGAGAAGCCCAGCCCCTCATAGAAGCGGACCTGCTTGAGCCGCGTGATCTCATCCCTGCGGAAATAGCGGTATCCCGTCGCAGCATCCCGCTCGGACTGGACGATCCCCAGCCGCTCATAGTGGCGCACGCCCTCCTTGGTGATCCCGAAGAATTCCGCCACCTCACCGATTCTGTAGCGCATCCTGTCTTCCCCCCGCATCATGGTAAAAAAGACGGCAGAAACTGCGTCCGCCGTCTTTGTGTATTTGGATTATTCCACGATAGCGCCCTTGTTCGCGCTGGAGACCAGCTTCGCATAGCGCGCCAGATAGCCCTTGGTGACGTTCGGCGGCGGGCAGACCCACTTCGCCTTGCGCTCCGCGAGGACGTCGTCGCTGACCTTCAGCTCGAGCCTGCCCTCCGGGATATTGATGGAGATGATGTCGCCCTCCTCGACGAGGCCGATCATGCCGCCGGAGGCCGCCTCCGGGGAGACGTGACCGATCGCCGCGCCGCGGGTCGCGCCGGAGAAGCGGCCGTCGGTGATGAGCGCCACTTCCTT